>JBFWYF010000191.1:0-9935 GCA_050186685.1 Pirellulaceae bacterium | reverse complement strand
GAATTCTACGGCTTCGATCCGCTTGGCACGCCGCTGCAAAACGCCATCACCGAGACTCAGAAACAGCGGGCGCGCGAGGTTCTGTCGCTCTACAGCGCGTACCTGGGGATTCAGTTTGTCGAGACTGACAACCTGGGCATGACGATTGTTACGGGCGATATGCGGGCTCTTAATCCGGAAGTGAGCACGGGGCCTGGTGGCCTGGTAGGGATCGCCGGCGGGGGGCTCAACGGCACGGCGATCATGGACGTACAGGACTTCAGCGATCCCGGCGCCGACATCTACGGGGGCACCTGGTTTCTGATCGCGATGCGCGGCATTGGCAACCTGTTGGGCATGGGCTTCACGGATGAGTTGCCGCCGCAGACTGTAATGGGACACAACCTGGGATTGGCGTTCCCGGAGAATACCGTCGAGCCCGTCGCGCCCGGCGACAACGACATTTTGCACGGCCAGTACCTGTTCCGACCGGACAGTATTGATATCGATCTGTATCGGTTCGAGGTACGTGAAGCCGGGCAGTTCACGGCGGAGACGTTCTCGGAACGACTGCAGGACACGAGCCTGCTCGACACGGTCATCAACCTGTACCGACAGGAAGCGGATGGATCTCGCGTGCTGGTGGCTCGCAACGACGACTACTTCAGCAACGACTCGTTCGTGG
Source organism: Pirellulaceae bacterium (assembly GCA_050186685.1). Lineage (GTDB taxonomy): Bacteria > Planctomycetota > Planctomycetia > Pirellulales > Pirellulaceae > CAZFLF01. The sequence goes on along the minus strand of JBFWYF010000191.1, from coordinate 9,271 downwards.
ACCTGCAGTTGACGCCGGGCGTGTATTGGATCGGCGTCGCGGCGAGCGGGAATGACAAGTATGACCCGACGATCGAGAACACAGGGCTCGGCGGCCGGACGCAGGGAACTTACGATCTGCGGCTCAATTTCCGTCCCAACGCAGACCGATCGATTCTCGACTCCACCGGCGTCGAGTTCGACGGGGACGGAGACGGAAAAGCAGGCGGCGTCTACGACTATTGGTTCCGGACTCAGGACGCGAGCCACACGCTGATCGTCGACAAGTCGGCTTCCGGCACAGGCACGGGGCTCGGTACGCTGGCGTCGCCCTATCGTTCGATCGCCACGGCCTTCGCCGCAGCTCGGCCCGGCGATGTCGTGCGTATTGTGGGGAACGGCGGCGCCGACCGCGATCCGACGACGCTCGAGGACAACCTCGCCTACGAAGTCGGCTTCAATCGTCTCGGCACGGTGCTGGCCGACGGCGCCACGATGGATGTGCCGCAAGGCGTCGCGGTCACGATTGATGCGGGTGCCATCATCAAGATGCGCCGTTCCCGCATCGGCGTCGGCAGTTCGTCGGAAGTCGTCGACTTGAGCGCCGGCTCGTTGCAAGTGCTCGGGACCCCGCATTTGCGCAACGCTTCGGGGCAGGTGCTGCGCGACGTGGATGGCAACCTCATTCCGGGCAGCGTCTATTTGACGTCGATTCACGACAACGCAATCGGCACCGATACCAACACCGACGTACAGCACCCGGCGCCTCAGCCCGGGGATTGGGGTGGCGTTGATTTCCGGCGGGACATCGACGCGAGCGATGCCAACCGCATGGATTACGAACAGCGCGGCGTCTTCCTGAATCACGTATCGCAGGCCGACATCCGGTATGGCGGCGGGACCGTGTTGGTGAACGGCCTGGCTGAAGTGATCTCGCCGGTCAACATGGTCAGTGCGCGTCCCACCGCGGCGTTCAATCGCATCCGTTTCAGCGCGGATGCGGCCATGTCGGCCACACCGGACAGCTTCGAGGAATCAAACTTCCACGATCCGGCGTCTCAGCTGACCCCGTTCACGGCCGACTACACGCGTGTGGGACCGGAAATCCACGGAAATACCGTCGTCGACAATTCGATCAATGGCCTGTTCGTCCGCGTTTCTACGGCCGCCGGACAAGGCCTGCAGCCGATGACTGTGTCCGGGCGCTGGGACGACCGGGACATTCCGCATGTCCTGACGGAACGGCTCGTGGTCGAAGGTACGGCTGGCGGTCATCTGCTCGACAGCACGACTCCGTCGGTACAGCTCGTCACCCTCTCGGGCGTGCAGGGGGGACAAATGACGTCGGGCGACTACCATTATCGAGTCGTCTTCGTCGACGCGGATGGCAATGAATCCGCGCCGTCCAATCCCACGGTTGCGATGACGATCGACGATACGTCGGCCGTCCGGTCCATTCAGCTGAACAATCTCCCGCAGGTCCCGGCGCAATATGTTCTGAAGCGGATCTACCGCAGCGATGCCTCGGGCAATCCCAACCTGGCCTATTCCCTGGTAGCGGAACTTAATCCCACGGCGACGAGCTACACCGACACGGGCTCGACACTCGGGAGCGAGACGCTGGTTGTCGCGACGGGCGCTCCACAGGGCTTGCGATCCCGCCTCGACGCCCGACTCGCCATCGATCCGGGTGTCGTCGTCAAACTGAGTGGCGGAGCGATCGAAGCCACCATGGGCGGCGACGTGTATGCCGAAGGAGTCGCGGGACGGGAGGTCATTTTCACCTCGGCGAACGATGATCGATACGGCGGTGGCGGTACGTTCGACACCACCAATAATGGGAGCACGCGCGCAGCAAGTCCGGGCGATTGGGCCGGTATTCTCGTCGGGGCGACGGGGCGGGGCAGCATCGACCACGCGGTAATGGCCTATGGCGGCGGGACCGTCACGATTGAAGGGGGCTTCGCGGCCTTCAATACCGTGGCGACGCACCAGGCCGAGATGCGTATCACAAACAGCCATTTCGAGTTCAATGCCGGCGGGGGCGACAATGGCGTTCGAGCTGGACGGGGCTTCAGCCGCGCCTCCACGATCTTTGTGCGGGGTGCTCAGCCTGTTATCGTCAACAACGTCTTCCTGGAAAACGATGGCGCCGCCATCAGCATCAACGCCTCAGCGCTGAACACGCGCGAGATGACCGACTATGGCCGCTCGACGTACGTCGAAGCGGTGACCCGCAATCCGATCGACATCCTGGACATCGCGCGCGACAACCAGGGGCCACTCGTGCGGCTCAACCGGCTGGATCTCAATGAGGTCAACGGCATGCAGGTTCGGGGTGCGACACTGACGACCGAATCGGTCTGGGACGACGTGGACATTGTCCACGTGCTGCGTAACGAGTCGGTGAACATTCCGGACTATCACTCGGTGGGCGGATTGCGGCTGGAGAGCAGCGCCGCTGAGAGCCTGGTGATCAAGCTGGACGGTCCTACTGCAGGTATTACCGCTACGGGAACACCGCTGGATATCAATGACCGAATCGGCGGGTCGCTGCACGTAGTCGGTCAGCCCGGCAAACCGGTGGTCATGACCTCGATTGACGACTGCACCGTCGGCGCGGGCTTCACGCCGGACGGCGCTCCGCAAAACGATACGATCAACAGCTTCGCGTGCGGCGCGCAAGTCGCTGGGCCGGAGTTCGCCGACGTGATCGTCGTGATGGACGAGTCGGCATCCATGTTTTTCGCCCAGTCATTCAGCGTCCAGATGATCCAGGACCTGGAGAACACGCTGGTCGGCGCCGGCATTGGTGCCGGTCCTCAAGGTGGAAACCAGTACGGTCTGGTCGGCTATGGTGGGTTCAACACCGAGGAACCCGGCCACGCGCATCCGGTCGGTGCCAACGGCGCGTTGTTCGGCACGGCAGCCGAGTATGCCATCGCCGCAGGTACCCTGACGGACCTGGGAGCGATCGAAGACGGTTACGAGGCCATCCAGTATGCGATGGACAATTACCCCGTCCGAGCTAATGCGGCAAAGTTCATCATCCTCGTCACCAATGAAGACCGGGACATCTCCTTCCCGCAGCACACCTTTTCTACCGTTCTCGCCGGTTTGAATGCCAAAGGGTTCGTGCTCGAGACGATCATTTCTGCGAATATCCGCGACGCCGCAAACGGTACGGCACTCGCCATCGACAAGGATAATAACGCCTTTGTCGAAAACGGGACCGGCGGTTTTACGGTTACACCGAACGGGACCATCACCTCCTTCTTCGACACGTCGGTGCAGGACTACGCGGCCATGGCCTTTGCCACCGGCGGCGTGGCGGGGGACATCAACCAGATTCAGGTGGGCGGCACGACGGCCACGAGCTTCAGCAACGTACTGGCGAGCCAGGTCGTGGTACAGGCAGGAGGTGGTAATCCCGCACGGCCAGGCGACTGGCGATCCATACAGCTCGACCAGTATGCGAATGACCGTAATGTCTCACCAGTCGTCGAGGCGGAGCTGAGCGGTGCGCTGGCGGGTGTCGGCAATGGTACTCCCGCACTCTCCCAATTCCTGGGCGCCCTCGCACCGAATGAGAAGTCCGGTGACGAGAATTTGCGATTAGGTTTCGACATCGACGGCTCGCTGGGCGATCGCAGCGATGTGGATGTGTACAGCTTTCGCGGCACGGCCGGTACGGAAGTGTGGCTCGATATCGACAAGACCAGCAACGCACTCGACACGGTGCTGGAATTGGTCGACAGCAATGGCAACGTGCTGGCCCGGTCGAACGACTCGGTGTTGGAAACCGCGAATCCGTCGCTGCTCTTCCGCTCGGCCTCGATGCCAGCGGGCAGCGTGAATCCACTGCGCAAGGCCGGCTATGACCCGGCCCATCCGGATCGCGTTTCTCCTTACGAGCAAACCGATCTTAAGACGACCAATCCTCGCGATGCGGGCCTGCGAATCGTGCTGCCCGGAACGCCCGGTTCCACGGCGACGTACCACGTGCGAGTGCGCAGCAACGGACCCAATCTGACGACCTTGAACGGCGGCCTGACCAAAGGCAATTACACGCTTCAGGTGCGTCTGCGCGAACTGGACGAGGTTCCTGGCTCAACGGTACGTTACGCGGACATCCGCTATGCCACGAACGGTGTCGAACTGCTGGGGCTGCCAGCCCACTCTCCGCTCATTGGCGAACTCGCCGAGGTGGAATCGAACAGCCTGGGGAACGCCAATAACAACACGTTGGGCAACTCCCAGAATGCCGGAAACGTCCTGCAGACCGACCGGGGTGCCGTATCAATCAGCGGCAATCTGGATCTGCCTAGCGATGTCGATTTCTTCCAGATTGAGGTGGAATACGAGAACGTCGTCGGGCTGCCGCCGAATCCCCACGCTTCGATGATCTTCGACGTCGACTACACGGACGGTCTCGCCCGCCCGAACACAACCCTGTGGGTGTTCGATTCCGAAGGCCGCCTGATCCTCCGCAGCACGGGCTCGAATGTCTCTGAAGATCGCGGTGGTCCACTCGCGGGTTCCGACCAGACCGATTTGTCTCGCGGTTCGGTCGGCGCGCTCGACCCATATATCGGTCCCGTCGAATTGCCGGCCGGCCCGGACGTCAACGATCTGAATCCCGCCCTGCCGAATCGGCAGGTCTATTACGTGGCCGTCACGTCGAATGCGGTCACAGCCCAGGTTCTCGAACAATACCTCACCGCGAATGTCCCCGCCAACGTGGCCTCGGTGCGACTGGAACCGGTCAACTCGGTGAAGCGTATCGCGGAGGACCGCATCGGGTTCTCGGGAGGTTCGCTGCAGGCCGAACCGCCGGAAATCCCGGTACTGATCGACACGACTCAGAGCATGGTGCCATTCCATCTCGGAGACGTAACCTTATTCGTCAGCCAGGATATCGGGCTCACCGGTGGTACGATTTCCACGCTGCGCACGGTCGATCCGTTCACCGGCGCCACGGAAACCACCGCCGGTTCGTTCGCTCAGCCGATTGCCGATATTGCGATGCGGGGTGATGGCAATATTTTCTCGTACTCTATTGGCCCCAATAACTTCCAAGGCGCCGTGAACGATGCGTCGACGGGCCTTTATCTCCAGATCGATTCCGCCACCGGTGCCTCCACCACTTTCAGCGACGACGGCATCGATACATACGTCGAAGATCCGATGAACCCCGGAAGCGCGATCCGGCCGAACAACAGCAACGGATTCGGGACCCGCTTCAACGCCCTCACCTTCTCCAGCACGTCCAACTCCCAATTCAGCGGTTTTGGCGTCGCGACGCGGAACGACAGCAGCAATAACAACGATCCGGACTTCGAGCCGGCCGGCCCCGATTACCTGGAAAACATCCTCTACAATTTCGACATCAATACGGGTGTCGTGCGCAATCCCGGCGGCGGCAACGACCGTTCCGGGGCCGCGCTGCTGACCGGCGCTGGCACGAACAAGATTGAGCTCGGCGAAATCCTGACCTACACGCGCATAACGCCGCAGAGCCCGGAAATCGGCGATACGTTCACGATTACCATCAACGGCAAGAGCATCAACTACACGGCCAGCGGCGGATTCAGCGGTTTTGCCACTGTGTCGGAAGTCGTCGACGGATTGGCCACGGCGTGGCGAACGGCAGCTCTGACAATCCCCGAGTTCGCTGCCTTCGAAGTCATGAACAATGGCAATGGATTCGGGTTTGGACCTTCGGAGTTGCGAGTTCGCTTGATTAACTCTGCTGGCGCTAACCTTACGATCCAGTCCAGCACGACCAATGGCGGTTCGAGTCTCGAGACCATCAATGTGGATGGATTCGGGCCGGGCGGCATCGTGACGGGCTTGACGGTGCTCAACGGGACCTTTTACGCCGTAACGGACCGCGGTGGATTGTTTGAGCTGTTTACCGGCGGAGGCGGGTTTTTCAGTAACAATATCGCGACCTACGTGCGTTCTTCGGCCATCGATCTGATGACCGGGGATAATGGTCAGTTTGTCGCGTTCTCCGGTCTAACCAGCGGTCCGCAACGGGCGGAGGGCGGCAAGTACTCCGACATGCTGTTCGGTATCAGCCGGGACGGCTCCTTGTATGCCTTCGATCCGCAGGGCGAACTGCAGCCGGTATTTGTGAACAACCAAACCAGCGTCGACACGGGATTATTCAACGTCAGTGGACTCGCGTTCTCGACTCTCGATCGAAATCTCTGGACCGTTACCGGCAACCGAGGAGCAGACCAGGGTCACGGCCTCAATCTGTCCTCCAACCTCGACGTGCCCTTTGATAACAGCCGCACCGACGCATTGCTCGGCGGCAACAGTATCTTCTTTGGCAACGATCGGTCCGCGAGTGTAGGCGGCAACCAGTCGTTCTCGAATACGGCGTTTGTCCGAGACTATAACTTCCCGGGTGGTGCCTACGGGACGGTCGTCAGCAATCCGTTCAGCCTGAAGGGTTACGCGGCGGAAGACCTGCCCGTGATGTACTTCAATTATTTCCTCGGAACCGAAGACACCGACTTCGATCCGGCCCCCAACCCCGACCAGCTGACGCGGGACACCCTGCGCGTGTTTGTCAGCGGTGACAACGGTGAATGGACGCTATTGGCGACAAACGATTTGTGGCAAGACGCCGCACTGTTTGATGAATTCGACATCGGTCAAGGCGACGCTCAATGCCTGCATCCAGCCTTCGCTACGGAGCCATGCGTCCAACCGTTGTTCGACAATTCGGGCTGGCGGCAGGCTCGTATTCCGCTCAACCGCTTCGCGGGCCTCGATAATCTGCGGATCCGCTTCGATTTCAGCACCGCGGGCGACATGAATATCGGGGATACATTTACAGTCGGGAGTGAGTTGCGTGTGCTGAGCGGGACGGAACTGCGCGACGGCCAGACGATGACGCTCGATGGCAATGTGATCCTCGAGGTCGATCTCGGCTACACGCTCGTCACGCCCAATGGCGCAGGTATCGACGATGGCGATTCCTTCACGATCGCCGGCGGACTGGGTGGGAGCCGCACGTTCGAGTTCGACAGCGACGGCTTCTTCCGTCGTAATATCGCGGCAGTCGATGGCATGTTGCTGCGGGATGGCGACACGTTCCGCCTGCGAGTCGGGTCGGTGACGCGCGTCTTTGAATTTGACAGCGGCCCGAGCCTGCACGTTCCTGCCGCGGGAGGCGGAACAGGCGGGCTGCGCGACGGAGATTCCTTTGATATTGATGGCATTGTCTTTGAATTCGATACGGATGGGGTCGTAACCCCTGGACGGGCCGCCATTGATCTGAACGTGGATGGTCTGATCCGTATCCCTTCGGCGGGCGCGGGAACGGGTGGCTTGGTCGACGGAGATCAATTGGTCATTAACGACGGATTGGGTGGTCCGGATGTGGTCTTCGAATTCGACCGCGACCATCCCACTTCTGTCGCGGCCGGCGTGCGTGCGGTCGACATCTCCAATATCGAACTGTTGGTCCCTGTCGCCGGCGGCGGTTTTGGCGGCGTGCGTGATGGCGATGCTTTTGTCATCAGCGACGGTTTGGGCAGCCCGGACGTGGTCTTCGAATTCGACAAGAATAACAGCGTTACAGGCGGCAGCCGCTCGATATTCATTACGGATCAGAGCACTCAGGATGAGGTAGCCGCCGCGGTCGTGCAGACGTTGCGACAGGCCAATATTGGCTTGAATGCCACCTATCGCGGTGGAGGGGCGGTGCGTCTCGGGACGTTCCGCCACACGCTGGATACGGGCAATGCGCCGACCGTTGGCTCGCGGTTTGTGGAAGCGACCCAGGCCGAGATTGCTGCTCGCCTGGCGGATTCCATTGTTGGCTCGGGCCTGGTGCTGACGCCCGTTGTGGGGGCACAGGGCACCATCCGGCTGGGTGGCACCGTTCAGCAGGTGGACACGACGAATGCTCCCAGCATCCAGTACACGCTATTAACCGGTACGCAGGACGAAGTCGCCAACTTGATTGTCGACGCCGTGACCAATTCGCCACTTCCCGAGATTCCAATAAACCTCGGCAATGGTGAGATTTACCTCGGACGCCTGGTAAGCAACGTCAACACCACGAATGCCCCGGCTCTGCTGAAAACAGGTGCCGTCGGTCGGATGGATCCTGCGGCCACCCCGGTTGTCTTTTCACCTGTGAGTCCTTCGACGGCGATCGCCGACGCAATTTCGGCGGCCATTAACGGATCGGGCCTCGGTATCACGACCACGGCCAGCCAAGGCATCGTCCAGCTTCCCTCGAACACTTCCTTCTCGCCGAATGCCACGCCCTTGAAGCCAGCCGGCGTACAGCCGGTATCGTTCACAACCCAGGACAGCCCGGCCGACATCGCGACGAGCATCGACACGGCGATTGGCCTAGCTTTCGCCCCGGTCACGCAGGCGTTTGATCTCAGCCAGGAATCCAACGATCGGCTGGCTTCCGCCATCGACGCTGGGTTGAACGGGGGACCGGCAATCGTCCAGTCACAAGGGTTTATTGGGGATAATTCGGCCTTAGGCACGCGTGCCGGAGTGGACGTCGATTTCGTTCGCCTGGACCTGAATGCCGGCGAACGCGTCGTGATCGATGTCGGCACCTCGGGTTTGCAGGGCTTCAATCCCCTGCTGCGGCTGTTCAATGCTCAGGGTCAGGAACTCACGGCCGCCAGCCAGAACCAGATCGATTACCGGGCGGTCACGACTGGTACCTACTACGTCGCGGTCAGCAGTGCGGTCAATTCGTCCTACAATCCGTCCTTTGAGGGCAGTGCGGATGTGACCCTTCGCGTTCCGACGTCCGGCGGCGGATTGAACGGACTGACCGACGGCGAGACGTTTACGATCGCCGCCTCGTCGTCGACGACTCCGGTAGTCTTCGAGTTCGACAACAACGGTGTCGTGTCGTCCAATGCGATATCCGTCCGCATCAGTGATTTCCAGCTGCAAGTGCCCGCTGCCGGCGCCGGCCCAGGTGGGATTCGCGACCAGGACTCGTTTGTCGTCAATGACAATCGAGGCACGCAGGTGCGTTTCGAGTTCGATACTGACGGGGCGACGACCGTCGGCAGCATTCCGATTTCGATCTTCCCGCAGTTCGATACGGCCACCACGATTGCTTTCCGAATCCAGAACGCGCTGGTCAGTGCGAATTTGGGGCTGAATCCGACTGTCTTGGGCAGTGGCAGCCTGCTGCTCGGCAGCACCACACATTCGATCAGCGTCGCCGGCACTCCGTCGCTGACGGCCACCCTGCGACCCCGCACCCAGCAGGAAATTGTCAATCTGCT
>JBFWYF010000190.1:0-9952 GCA_050186685.1 Pirellulaceae bacterium | reverse complement strand
CCGCTCGGTCGTCTGGTGAGTTCCGCTACAGGTTCCGACTCCGCGTCCTCCGTAGCGGAAGTCACCAGACTTCCGCCTTCCGCTACAATCCGCGACCATCAAAGATCGTACACTGAACTCCGCGAGCTTGGTAATGGTGCGTCGCGTGCGAAGTGCCGAGGACGCAGTTCATTCCCGAAAGGCAAAGGATCTCGACTTCATGAATCCTCGTCCGGTCAAATGGGCCGCCGAATTGTCGCACGTACGCGAGGTCTCGCTCATGGGCACCGCCGATCTAGCGTATTGGCGAGATCGCTTGCGAACTGACGACCTGATTCCCGCGGAGAGCGACGACGGCCGGGCTCAATTGATGATCGTCGGCGCCGAAGGAAAGTACCTGGGCGTACGGTTCCGGGAACTGAGCGCCTCGGTGGTGGTCTGCTCGCCGGCGAAGAGGTCACCCCAGGACGCGGCGTATCTGGTGCGCGCGTTCAACTCGAGCCGCTTTTTCGCTTTTTGCGAGCGAGCGATTTTTTCGACACCGTACTATGCCGGCGACGTCCGTGTGTCGGTCTCGGTGCCTGCTTCCGTGCAGCTGCTGCAAGGCGGAGCCGCCGAATTCTCGGCCAGCATGGGACCCGATGTTTCGCAGCGAGCGCCGTCGCATTGCGGGGAGGCCTGTTGGGAGGGGCCCATCTTCCTGCCCCACAACCGGCCAGGAGGAGTCAGCTCGGGTAAGCTGTTCTGGGCGCGACTTCAGGGTCTGACCCGGACGTACCCGTTCCTGCCGGGAATGGACACGGTGACGATCAAGCCGGCACCGGGCAACCCGCTATGCCAGGCACTGGAAAGCTCTAGTTTTCTAGGTAAGGAGTGGATCGTGCGTGAGGATGCTTCCCACGCCAAGTCGAAGACGTACCGCCGAACCGAGATGTTCCCGACGTAATGGCCGAGAGTGGCGTTCAGCGCTTGGCTGGTCGCAGGTGCCTGTCGAGGAAGTCGTATGCTCGTTCGCGCGCGGGGGCGGGGAACCCATGCGGCCCCGCGAAATACGACGCCTCCAAGGCCGGTGCAGCATCGAACAACTCGTAGACCACCCGGGCCGCACGCACACAATCCCGCACGCCAGATACATCGAAGTCGTTATCTCCTTCCGCCGCGGAAGCCAGAAACGGGCGAGGAGCGATGCAGGCAATCAGTTCCGGGAAGTCAAACGGCACGCGGGCCACATCGTTGCCGTATAGCCGGGCGATCCGCGGCATGTAGCGCGGCCCCGTCCAACTCGGTACGTCATCTTTCACCAGCGAGGTGAAGCCGCAGTTCGAGACCACCACTTTCAATCGCGTCTCGAATACGGCAGTGAAGATCGCGTTATGACCGCCCAGGGAATGACCAATGCATCCCAGCCGCTCGCGGTCGACCTCGGGCAGCGAACACAGCAGGTCGACGGCACGTATGTTGTCCCATACCGCCTTCATGGAACCGCTCGCGTAGGGCGACTGCGAAAAGTCGTAAGGGTGCTCGCCAAATGACGGGTAGTCCGGCGCGAGCGTTACATAGCCTCGTTCGGCCAGGTGCAGCGCATAGTACAGGCTGGGATCGCCCGCCAGGCCAGCGGGTTCGGCTTTGCCCGCGGTAGTCGTCTGTTGCAGGCACAGCACGGCGGGGAGCCTGGTGCCTGGTGCGTGGTCCGGCACAAACAAGTAGGCTGGCACCCGATCGGACGGATCGGACTGGTACGTCACTTTGCGGCGCACCAGCGGGCCCATCCGGACCTCGTCCAGCGTCTCGACTGCGAGCGGCACGCGCGCCGTATCGGAAGGAAACGGCCCCATGACGGCCTGAAGGTGCGACCGGATATGCCGCTGGCGGACTTGCCAGTCGTCAGCGGATTCGAGCGGCCGGCGCTGCCCGGAATCGTCGATGAAATACTGCAAATTGCCGTGGTCCGAGTAAGCAGGGGTTTCGTCGGCCAGGGCTCCGGCGGTACCCACCCCTGCCAAGAAGATCGACAGGAAGGAGAAAGCGAGTCGCAGGTGCATGGCAGGGTCCCGAGAGGAAAGTGCCGAGTGGGCAACCCAACACGCGGGGAAGCCGGGGAAAGACGGCTAAATGGTTTCGAGACCCGTCAGGGTCCCGGTGCTCGAACCGAACCGTTCGGCTTCGATGCCCAGACGCTGCAACATGGAAACATACAAGTTGCACAGGGGCGGCGCGTCCTGGGGAGTAAATGCCAGGTGCTGGCCATGCCGGAATCCGCCCCCGGCGAGCAGCACCGGCAGGTTCTTCGACGAGTGCGTCGATGCGTCGCCGAGGTTGCTGCTGAAGAAGACCATGGTGCGGTCGAGCAGCGTTTCCCCCTGCTCCGCGGTGTTCTTCAGCTTGCGAAGCAGTTCCGCGACGGTATCCATCTTTTCCAGTTCGATGGTCTTGAGCTGGGCGATCTTTTGCGGGTCTCGGCCATGATGGGACAGGTCGTGATGCCCGAGGGACACGCCGCGGATCGGCGGCACCTGGCTGGTACCAAGCAGCAGGAGCGTGATCAGGCGGGTGGAATCGGTCTGCAGCGCGAGATGGACCATGTCGAACATCAGCCTTGTCTTGCCGATCAAGTCGGCGGAGTTCGTAACGTTCTGAGGCGGCTTTGCCGTGACTGCCGGTTTCGGGATCTGCGACCACTCCTGCGCCACCGCCATGCGGTGTTCGAGTTCACGAACGCTGGTAAAATACTCGTCCAGTCGTTCGCGATCCTGTTTGCCGACCGCCCGTTCCATGCGCTGTGCGCTCTGACGAACGGTGTCGAGGATGCTGCGACCATCGGCCAGCCGCCGCTCCTGGTCGGCCACTTCATCGGGGCGCCCATCGAGGAAGAGACGCGCGAACAGCGATGCCGGATAGAGTTCCGGGGGCACGAGCGCGCCGCTGCGAGTCCAAGACAGGCCAAAGCCCTCGGCGGACAGCGAGAGGCTTGGGAATCGCGTGAAGTCGCCCAGGTGCTCGGCAGCGAATTGGTCCAAGGACACCGAGTTTCGGAACCCAGCGCGGATCTCGGGGTGAGGGGCCCCGGTCAGAAAGCTGAAGATCGAGTCGTGGCTTGAGCCCACGTCGGGATGCGACAGACCGGAGATGACCGTGAACTCGCGACGCAGTTCGCCGACTCGTTCCAGGTACGGCGTCAGTGCATATTCCTGTCCGGCCGCCGCGGGAAAGTAGTTCTCGGGATGCAGGCCCAGCGGCGTGCAGATGCAGACCATGCGCCGCGGCACCGGTGGCCGAACTCCCGCCCGCAAACGGGGCTGCAGGGCATCGAGCCAGGGGAGGGCCAGCGTCACTCCGGCTGCACGAAGAAAGCGGCGTCGAGGGATCATCATGTGCCATCTCACTTCTGGAGAAACAAGTCGCTGGCCACGACTGCGTGTACGAGGCTGCGGAGACCGTAGTTCTGGTCGCGGACGGCCTTCACGATCGCGGTGATCGCCGCCTCCTCGCGACCGCGGGGCGCCGCACCCGTCGCATAAGTGACCAGGCGACGGGTGAGTGCCCGGGCGAGTTGATCGGGATTCTGCAACAGCAACTGCTTGAGCTCGTCGATGTCTCGAAACGGGCGCCCGTCGGAAAGCACGCCGGCCGAGTCAACCGGTCCCGCCAGGTAGTACGGCATTTTCCGGCCGTTCAGGACAACCTCTTGAGCATCGCGGCGCCAGCCCGTAACGCGGTATCGTTCGCGCCACCCGCCGATTACGTCGAACTGTTCCAGGGCGAATCCCGGCGGATCGATCTCGTCGTGGCATGCGGCGCAAGCGGCATCTGCGCGGTGCTTTTCCAGCTGGTCCCGGATCGTCGCTGCACCGCGCACGTCCGGGACCAAGGCCGCCACGTTTTCGACCGGAGGTTCAGGCGGCGCGCCCAGGATGCGGTCGAGCACCCAGACACCTCGGCTGACCGGAGACGTGTACGTGCCATTGGCCGTCACCTTGAGCACGCCCGCCATCGTCATGACCCCGCCGCGGTGACTGTCCGCGGGCAACGTCACGCGGCGGAATTCCCAGCCGTCGACGCCGCCGATTCCGTAATGCCGCGCCAGCCTGCCGTTCAGCATGGAAAAGTCGGCGGCCACGAAATGCGTCAAACTCAAGTCGCGCGACAGCACTTCCGCGAAAAACAGCTCGGCCTCGCGGACCATCGAGACCTTGAGCATGTCGTCAAATTCCGGATGCAGCAGGTGGCTCGGAATTGTGAAATCGATGTCGCGCAGACCTAGCCACTGGCCGACGAAGTTCTCGATGAACGACGCGGCACGGTGATCCTTCAACATCCGCTCCACCTGCTCGCGCCGCGTCGCCGTGTCGCGTAACCGCCCCTGGGTGGCAAGTGTCAGCAACTCGTCGTCCGGCATCGTGCTCCAGAGGAAATACGACAGACGGCTCGCCAAGGCAAAGTCGTCCAGCTGCCCGGGTTCCTCGCGCAGAAACAGAAACTCGGGAGACACCAGGATCGCGGTCAGCCCGACGCGGACTGCCTGCTCAAAGCGGTGACCCGCTGCCAGTCTTGCTGCGACGAGGCTGAGGTAGGGTTCGATGGCGTCCTCAGTGACTGGCCGCCGGAATGCGCGCCGGGCAAATCGGCGCAGGATCTCGGCGCCGTCGTCCAAGGGCCGCGCCGACACGACTTCCCATCGCTGCCGCTGGTCGGGAACGGGTTGCAGCGGCAAGTCGCCGAAAATCCGCCGGTGGCTATCCGGTGGCCAGGCGTCGTAGAGAGGACCTTCGACTTCGATCCAGTCAACGGCGAGTCCCGGCCCGGTGTAGGAATCTGCGCCGATCTTGTGCACCGCCTGAGACGAAGCGAGGCCGTAAGGCAACAGTCGGATCGTGTGGCGAGGTTCCAGAGTCTCGACGAACTCCGCCACGGCGGAGGCGCCATCGGGTGCATCGAAGTAGCTGACCAGGCGGGGTTTGCCCGTCATGAGCATCAATCCCGCATCGACTCGGTACGTCATGGGCCGCCCTTCGTTCTGGACGCCGGCCGCCGAGATCCGGATGCGGTAGTCGCCGCCGTCCGCTGGATAAAACGGCGTCAGACTCACGGCCTGCCAGGCAGACGAGCTGAATGCCACGACGCGATTGGAATCAACCGATGTGCGGAAGACGCGCTCCGTCGTGTGCTTGACCTGGTGGCTCTCTTTCAAACTGTAACGCCGCTGAATGCGTGCCGGCTGAGGGCCATTGGCAATGGCCACTCTCAGCGCCTTATCGGCCGCTTCGAGATACCGCTCCAACAGGAACGACGACAGCTGCAGTGCCTCGCCCACGTTATCGAATCCGTCCCGCGACCCGTCCGGCGGGAGGAGTTCTTTCAGTTCGACGCGCACACCCAGCAGGTCGCGCACCGTATTCTCATATTCGATGCGGTTCAACCGTCGCATGGCGCGCCGCGCCGGAAGCTCGTCAGCTGACCCGACAGCAGTAGCCGCGACAAAGGCCGCCAGAATCCATGTTGCCCGACTCATGAAGCGCTCATTTTCCCTTCGAGCCCGCGGAACCAGGCCAATGCCCGAAAGAGGATCGTGCCGGCCGCCATCTTAAACCGGCCGTCTCGCGACATAAACGGGCACCGCTACGCTAGGCCTTCGATTGTCGGCTCGCGAGGAAACGAAACGCTTCCACGGAATTCTTGCTGGCCAGCGAGCTTCGGCATAGACTGCCCCCCCAGTCGCTCCGCTCTCCGTCGTCGAGTGCCCTGTCGCGAGGTCGCCCATGGTGTTGTCGAAGCCCGTCGTTCGGTTCCTCGGATGGTTCGTCCTGGTGCTCCCGCTGGCGGTCGCCCAGGATCCGCCGGCTCGACAATGGAAGTATGATCCGATCTTGATGCGCCCGTTCTGGGAAGGAGATACCGTCATGGGCGAGACGGTGCTGTTCCTTCGTGACGAGGCTACAGGGACCGCACGGGCGTCCGTCTGGTTTCCTGTCCGCGAGGTAGTGTCCGTACAGAATTCGACAGGCGACGTGACCTACGAATCGGGTCGCGACTTTGTCTGGCAGCCGGACTCGCGCGAACTCGTCTTGCCTGCGGGTTCACGAATCCCCGCGCAGCTGCCCGGTGCACTGAGGCGGCCTGCGAAGTCCCAGAAATATGAGCTGACACACCGGGACGGCCACGGCGAGATCCTGTTTGGCGAACGGCTCGAGTATGCCGCCATGCAGACCTGCATCACGTACCGGCACGAGCCGAATCAATGGACCGCCCCTGTGCCCGTGTTCCACCCCGGCATCCTGCCGCGCAGCGTGGCTCGGCTCGTTAATCGCCAACCGCTCAAGCTGGTCACGCTCGGAGATAGTATTTCGGCAGGAGCCAATGCGTCCGGTCTGTACGATACCCCGCCGTACCAGCCTCCCTATCCCGAACTCGTTCGCCGGCACCTCGCCGAGCGGTTTCGCAATGCCGTCGAGTTGCAGAACCTGAGTGTCGGCGGCACGGATACGGCGTGGGGGCTGGCACAGGTCGAGCAGGTGGTCGCCGCGCAACCGCATCTTGTGATCCTGGCATTTGGCATGAACGACGCCGCAGGGCGCCCGCCGGATTCCTACCAGGCCAACATCCGCGAAATCATCGGAAAAGTCCGCCAGAAGCTGCCGGAGTGTGAGTTCATTCTCGTGGCCCCGATGCTCGGGAACGCAAACTGGGTGCGGCTCAAGTCGGAGTACTTCGCCGCCTACCGGGACGCCCTCCGCGAACTGACGGATCCACACGTGGCGCTCGCCGACCTGACATCGATCTGGGCCACCTGGCTTGAACGCAAGCAGGATTGGGACCAGACGGGAAATGGCGTGAACCATCCCAACGACTTCGGACACCGGGTGTATGCCCAGGTCATTGCGACGCTGCTGGACCCGCGCGGCGCACCTGACCCCAGCCCGCAACCGGCGGTGACGGTCCAGGCGGGGCCCGTCCGTTTGATCGAGCGCCGGCTGCTCGGCAACTATACCTATTCCTATGCGTGCGCAGCGGCGGATCTCGACGGAGATGGCGATCTGGACCTGACCAGCTCGGATGCCGAACCCAACAGTAACCTGTACCTGCTGCGGAACGACGGCCAGGGCGGTTTTCGCTCGTCGTTCATCCAACGCTACGCCGAACGAAGCGATCAGCCCATCCGGTTGGAACGGCACGCCATCGGGGATGTGAACCAGGACGGGCGACCGGACGTGGTGATCGTCGACAACCTGAAGTCCGACATCCGCTGGTACGCCAACCCGGGGCCAGCGGCGATCAGCGGCGAGTGGCCGCTGCACCGAGTCACCTCGCCCGGCGATCTTCACGGTTCCTACGATGTGGCGCTGGCGGACCTGGACGGGGATGGCGACCTGGACGTCGCCTCGTCCAGCTGGAATGGGCAGCGGTTCGACTGGTTCGAGAATCGGGGATCAGCGGACGCGGAAGCAAGTTGGCCGCGCCACCGTCTCGCGGACCAGATCGGCGAAACGCGCACGATCGCCGCCGTGGATTTCAATCGCGACGGCCATCTCGATCTGCTGGGCACCGCGCGGACGACGAACCAGGTTCTCTGGCTCGAGAATCCCGGTCCGCCGGCCACCGGCGCTTGGCCCCGTCACGTCATCGATCGTTCGACCGTATCTCCGACACATGGCCATCCCGTTGATCTGGACGGAGACGGGGATCAGGATGTGTTGATGGCATACGGCCTCGCGACGCCGTCCGAGTCGCCCGGTTCGCACCAGGTGGCCTGGTACGAGAACGTCGGCCAGTCCGGCGTGGGCACGCAGTGGCAAAAGCACTCCATCGCCGAGCACTTTGCGCAGGGGTTCGAGGCCGTGGCGGGAGACCTGGACGCCGACGGTGATCTGGACGTGGTCGCGACGGGCTGGACTCCAGCGGGACAGCTGGCGTGGTTCGAGAACACAGGTGATCCACGGACGGGCTGGCGGTCGCACACGATCAAAAGCCGGTGGCCCAACGCGGTCACCGTGGCCCTGGCGGATCTCGACCGCGACGGGCGGCCGGACATCGTTGCCTGTGCCGAGCGCGGAGCGAACGAGCTCCGGTGGTGGCAGAATGCCGGTCCGGCCGATCGGTAGGCTATCCCTTGGCTTTCTTTTTCGCTTTCTGGCCTCCGGCTCCCGCTTTCTTGCGTGCTGGTTTGGCCGTAGCGTCCGGCGGTGCCTGGAATTCCTGAACCGGGAACCTCCGCCGCAACTGGGCACTCAACTGTTCCAGCAACGGAGCATGCCGAGGATCGCCGGCCAGGTTCACGTCATTCTGCGGATCTCGCTGCATGTCGAACAGTTCCTGTTCGGTCGGGCTGCCAGACCGGGTCCACTCGACGTACCGCCATTGGTCGGTGCGCATCGTGACGCCCAGGTATCCTTGTTTGGGATACCAGCTGAACGCGGCCTCGTTCACCGCACGGCGCGGGTCCTCGAGCACGGGCTTCAGGCTACGTCCCTGGAAGCCGTCGTGGGGAGGCAAGCCGCAGAGCTCCGTGAGCGTCGGAGCGAGATCGACGGATTGGGCGAGCGCGTCCGTGGTCTGACCAGCGGTGGATTGCCCCGGCTGGGCGACGATCAGGCAATTCCGCGTGGCGCCTTCGTAGTTGTTATGCTTGGCGCCCCACCAGGTGTGCTCGCCCATGTAATAGCCGTGATCGCTCCAGAAGACGACGACCGTGTTCTTGGCCAGTCCGGTCGCATCCAGTGCTGCGAGCAGCCGTCCGACCTGGGCGTCGATGTAGCTGATCGCGGCCAGATAACCGTGCAGGCAATCGCGTTTGAACGTCTCCGGCAATTGATCACCAGGCACTTGGGGAACATCCCGGTACCAGTAGAAATCGCTGCCAGAAGTAGCGGCAAAAGCCGGCGAGCCCTTGGGAAGAAACTCGTTGTGCGCCAGCGGGAGTTTGTTGCGATCGTACAAGTCCCAGTACTTCCGTGGGCTGATCCACGGGACGTGCGGATTGGCAAAGCCAACCGCCAGGAAAAAGGGTCGATCCGGGTGCTGCGCGTGTTCGTGCAACTGAGCGACGGCGTGGGCGGCACAGTCCCCATCCAGCAGATCGTCGTCACCACAATCGACGGCCTCGAAGGCGGGGATGGCAGCGTTGCGATTCCCTCGACCCTTCTGAGGCACTTCGATGCCCTTGGCCTTCGCATCGGCCAGGTACCGAGCAATGGCGGCCTGCGTCGCCTCGCTGACGCGCGGCTTCTTGCTGTGCCAGGCCGGGATGGTCCACGAGGCGTCGTCGTCGATGCCGACATGGTAGATCTTGCCCAGGCTGCGCGTGTGATAGCCGTGGTTCTTGAAGTGCTGTGGCATCGTCGTGATGTCCGGCATTGTCGCGCGCAGGGGCCGGCCGATCTCGAAAATGCCCGTGGTGGCAGGATAACGGCCGCTCAGCAACGAAATGCGTGATGGCGAACACAACGCCTGCTGCACATAGCTGCGCCGAAAGAGCATGCCGCGCCGGGCCAGAGCATCCAGATGCGGAGTCTTAGCCGTCGGATCGCCATAGCAACCCAGCTGAGGACGCATATCGTCGGCCGCAATGAACAGCACATTCGGTCGTCCGGTTTCCGATCCCCACAAAAGGGGTCCAAACGCGAGCATTCCAAACAGGCACAGTGCTGTAGTTCGTCGTCGTGTGAGGTGCATCGTTGTCCGCCGTGGGTGGAGACCAGATTACGGGTCGTACCCGTGTTTCGCACAGTCTAACATGATCCGCATTATTCGCACGTAGCGGAAGTCGCAAGACGGGGCGCCCAGCCCCTGTCGGAAGACTTCCGTCTCCGAGAACGCTGAGTCGATGTAGCGGAAGTCGCAAGACGGGGCGCCCAGCCCCTGTCGGAAGACTTCCGTCGCAGAGAACGCTGAGTCGATGTAGCGGAAGTCGCAAGACGGGGCGCCCAGCCCCTGTCGGAATACTTCCGTCTCCAAGAACGCTGAGTCGGAACTCTACCCA
>JBFWYF010000189.1:0-9969 GCA_050186685.1 Pirellulaceae bacterium | reverse complement strand
TTTCCGCGCAAGTCACAAACGCGGAGCGGCACTAGAGACCGGCGATGTTCTGTAGGAGCGCGACGAGGCTGGCCTGATATTGCTGTGAGATCGCGAGCGACGTTATGGCATTGGTCGCGAGCGATTCGTACCGGGATTGGTTCACTAATTCCGCCTCCTCCTCGATGCCATTGGCGGCCGTGAGGGCGTCCTCAAGATTGGTGTCCCAGCCGTCCATCCAGCGCCCCGCCGAAGCGATCGTGATCTCGGCGAATGCGTCGACTCGCCCCTTGGCCAGCGTCAATCGATCCCGGGCTTCCTGCACGACGCGCAGTGCCTGGGCCGTATGGCTTGCCAGGCCATCCAGGTCGCCACCGCTCTCCAGGTCGGACAACATGCCACTTAGTCCACCCAGCTGTTCTGGAAAAAGGCCGCCGACGGCAAACAAGGCCGTATGTTCGCCTGCCCGCGGAGAAATCGCAAACCGCGCGGCACGCTCGCTCGACAGCGTGATCGAGCTGATCGCACCGGTGTAGCCGGCGACCAGTTCCAGCTGCACATGCACTCCCTGTTCGTGGAACGAGACGGTGTTGCCATCGACGTCGTCGGCAGAGATCGCGGTGCCATTCAGGGTGACGGCGGCGTCGGTTCCTGCCGTGCTGCCGGCCGTGGTGAAGCTGCCGGATGCCAACTCGATGTCGATGACCGCATTCGTTCCGTAATCGACCGAGGTGAGGACGAGGTTATTGCCCGCGACCGAGGCGGTGATACCGGTATCATGGCTGTCGGCGTTGATGCGATCGCGTACCGCGGTAAGTGGCTCGCCATTGGTCACACCGACGGCGGTCGCCCCGCGTTGGCCGGTCAGCGTGAAAGTGGCGTCACCGCTGTTGATCACGCTGCCTCCGCCGCCGGTATAGGTAACCGAGGCTTGGGTTGCAGCGGAACTGACGGTACCACTGAGCGACGTCTCGCCATCGAGGGAAAAAACATCGAGCTGGCGGATCTGGGCGGCGTTCTTGCCGCTGGTACTGTAGTCCACGGAACCGTCGAGATAGCGGACACCGTTCACCGGTGTGCGGACCAGGTCCCGGATCGTTGCGAGCGACTGGTCGCTCGCCGTTTGGGCCACGTTCCGTTCGGCGGGGGTCAGGTCGCCTTCTTCGTCCAGGAGCAACTGGGTTTCGATGGTATCCAGTTGAGTCTGGATTTCGTCCAGGGTGGTTTGCGACTCGGCCGCAATCGTAGCGGCAGCGTCGATGTTGCGCGCTACGTCCTGGACGGTGCCCTGTTGGTGCTGCAGCAGCTGGATATGCGGGAAGGCGGACGGATCGTCGCTCGGAAAGTTGACGAGGCTGCCGGTGGTCAATCGAAACGACGCCTGGGCGGATGCCTGGCGGTGGCGTTCCAGTTGATTCAGCAGCATCTGCTGGAAGCTGGAAACGGTCGCCGCAATCCGCGACATAGCATGTTCCTTGGGGCAGGCGCGGTGCTGCAGCAAGTCGAGCCGAGTGGACGCGCGCTGTGCGGTCGAGCGACGGCAAGTACCCGTCTCTACTTGCGCAACCAGAACGAAAGAATCTGTTTCGATTTACCGATCAGGCCGTCGGACTCGGTTTGCGACTCGGCACGCACCGGCTTCTCGGTGTCTTCGATCGCCATCAGGTACGATTTCAGGCTGACAAGCAGTTGGCGGGCGCGTTCGACGGCATCGCGCCGGCGACGGTCGCGTTGGCGCTTGGGCCGGACGACTACCTGGATCAGCGTGCACAGCGCGGTGCTGTTCGGCCGTCCTTCGACCGGCCGCTGCTGTTCGTCGAAGGTGAGTTCGATAATGAACGGCACGGGGCGGTCCGTCGTGCGACGCATGAGCGGCGTATACTGGCCTTCGATCGCCAGGGTAACACGATCTCCCTCGATCGCGATGATCTCGGAATGCTGGTCGGCCACGAATCCTCGCAGCTTTTCGGCGGTGACCTTCAGCGGAACGACGGTCACCAGCGACGCTTGCAGGAGAACTTCGGACGGAGTACTGCTGCCCAGCCAGCCGAACCAGCCGCCACTGGGTGCGGGCTTGGGTTCGGGCGCGATTCCGGTGCCCAGCTGGACGACCAGGTTTCGACCCGCGCTCTTGGCCTGTAACAGGGCCCGGTCGGCTCGACGCAGGAACGTTTCCGGGGTGTCTCCCCCCTGCACTTCCGTCACGCCGAAACTGGCCGTGATGCAGTTGTTGCCCAGCGACGGCATTGGTGTCTCGGAGACTCGCCGCCGAATTTCTTCGGCGCGGCGGGTGGCTGTCGCGTTGTCGCAGTCGGAACACAGCACGACGAATTCTTCACCGCCATACCGTGCGACCAGGTCTCCGGTGCGCGACGACCGCAGCAGGAGCGACGAGAACAACACCAGCGCTTCGTCACCGGCGTGATGCCCGTGCACGTCATTGATCTTCTTGAAATGGTCGATGTCGCACATGATCAAGCTGCAGGGGAGCCGTTCGCGAAGATGCGCGTCCATGAATTCGGGTAGCACCCGATTCAGTTCGGCTCGGTTAGCTGCCTTGGTCAGTGCATCGCGCGTGGCGCGCTCGTGCAGTGATTGCACGCGTTCTTCGAGCGAGATCTGGGACGAGGCGTCATGCAACAACATCGTGACGCCCTGCGGTGCACCGTCGTGGGCGATGACGGGCGACACATGCATGTCGATCGATAGCCGCGTATCCCCACGTCCTCCGATTATGTAACGGCGAATGCTGGGCGCACCGCTCTGCAGAACCTGGGCGGCAGGGCAATCCCCTTCCTGGACGGTCGTGCCGCGTTCGTCCCGCAAGCGCACCACGGTGGGGGACCACTGCTTGCCAAGCACGCTGGCCGTGGAGATGCCCGTCATGCGTTCGGCAGCACGATTCCAGGCAGTGACTTGGAGCTGGGAATTCAAGAACACGACTCCATCGCACATGGTATCGACGAGGTGCTCGTGGAAGCCGTTTTCGCCCCGATGCGGAGCGCTGGCCATCAGCGTCTGGCGCAACGTCCAGAATGAGTTCGACGCCTCGGGGGTCAGCTGATGCAGCCATCGCCGCGTCACTTGCGCATTGCGCTGCGCCTGCTCCTGGCTGGCAAGTTCGCAGAATTCGCGGACCAGCTTCGGATCGAATTGCGTACCTGCGTGGTCAAATAATTCCGCCACGGCTCGTTCGTCCGAGACGGCCGGACGATACACGTGGTCCGTCGTCATGGCGTCGAACGCGTCGACGATCGCGATCATCCGCGATCCCAGGGGAATGTCTTCGCCCCGGCGCGTGAATCCATGTTTGCTGCCGTCGAACCAGGCGCTGGCGTGCACCACGATGTCCAGGATGCGGGTCGATCCGCAGCACGCGCTCAGGATCTCGACACCCACGTGACGCTGCCGCTCCATTTCCAGCAGCTCTTCGCCGAGCAGCTTTCCGGGTTTCGAGAGAACTCGGTCCGAGACGCCGACTTTGCCGATGTCGTGCAATAGCGCGGCCACTTCGCATTCGTCCTGGTCATCGCTGGGCAAGCCGCGCGAAGCCCCCCAGGCCGAGACGCCCAGCGCCACGCGCAGGCTGTGATTGGCCGTGGGCACGTGTTTGGCCCGCAGGGCCGCAAACAGGCTGCTGGCCACGCCCAAACGCATCTTGACCAGCTGCGATTGGTGCCCGTCGTGGGCGTTGCTGCGAGAAAGGCCGTCGACTTGCGCCGCTTCGTCCAGGCGATTCAGCAGGCTCGACAACGCCGCCAGCCGATCGTCGGCGTCCTTTACCCGCCCGATTACCGAATTCGAAGGCTTATCGCTCGAGGCCATGATACCGGTGACTTCCCCATCGTGGGTTGCATCGCGCCGTTCGTCTGCAGGCCGGCGCCGAATACCATCCGGTGCCGACACGTCGTCTCACCCCGCGACTTACAGAGTCTGAATGTCCAAACGTAGGACGCGCCGCAAGGACCGTCAAACTAGGCCTTACGTAACTCGCGCAACGCCCGGGAAAGTTGTGCGAACTGGGACGATGGTGCGGGTTAGCACGGTTGGCGGGAGAGAAAGTAGCCCCTTTCGCCAGCACGGGGGCAGGCCGTAGCCGCTTGCGCTATTGCTGTTTCCGGTTGACAAATTTCGCGCCAGCATCGACGAATGGGTGCCACTGGCAGGCCGCCGACACGAAGGCACTTACGCCGCGAGATTCCGCCCGGCGGCCAGCCAGTGTGGAGTCTCGCTCGATTCCGCACTGGCTGGCCGCCTCCCCAATCGAGCGCAATTACCCAACTTCTCTCGGCGGCCTGCCAGTGCCACTCAGTGAGGTCTGCTTTACCCAAAACTGCGCGAAAGTTATGAACCGGAAGCGGCACTAGAAAGGGGGCAGAGAATAGCTCGTCGGGACCCGGCGGTGCATCGGCACAGAGCCGCTCGGTGCCACTCGGCCGACCACACTCAGCGGCTCTTGAGCATTTCGACAAAGGCCTTCAGGAACGGCGTGTTGTCGTGCCAGACTCGCGCTGTGACGATATGACCATCAATCACAACCGGCTGATTGACGTACGTCGCACCACCCTGGCGAGCATCGAGGGCACACTTGGCGACCGTCGTTACCTTCCGACCGGCAATACAGCCGGCGGCGGTCAGGATCTCAATTCCATGGCACACGCATGCGATCGGCTTTCCGGCGACATGAATCGCGCGTGTAATCCGCAACAGGTCCTCGTCGTAACGGAGATACTCGGGCGCGCGACCACCGGAGATAAACAATCCCGCATACTCGTCCGGGTTCACATCCCGGAACGCGATCGTCGCACGGATGAAATAACCAGGGCGCTCCTGGGTGATGTCCCACGGCACGGCCGAATCTGGCGGAATCTCGTGCAGGACGGTGTGGTACAGCCGCGCTTCTGGCCCGGCGACGACAACCTCGAAACCGTCTTCCGGCAAGCGGAAGTAAGGATAGAACGTGTCGAGCGCCTCGGTGGCATCTCCCAGCGGCATCAGAATCTTGGGCACCCGCGATCTCCTGTGAAGGATGCGACGAAGTAGTGATCCGTGGCTATTGAATGGGCAACTGCAACGAGACGCGTTTGCCGCCGCGCAAGACCGTCATCGCCACGGATTCGCCCGGGCGCTTGCTGCGGAAGAGTTGGGTGAGCAGCAGGCTCTCGGTCGGCGGCGCGGCTTGACCTTCGACCTCAATCAGCACATCGTCTTTCAGAAATCCGGCCCGCTTGCCGGCGGCGTGAGCACCGTACTGGCCGACGTGTTTGATTCGCAAGCCCGGCATCGCGCCGGTCAGGCCAGACTGGCTGCGCTCTTCCGTCGGGATTTCCTCGAACAAGAGACCGCCGGTGACCATGCGGCGCAGATCCCACGAAGTGGCTCTCCAGGAAATGTCGCCCAACTGCCGCCAGCCGGAGGGCAGTCGCAATTCCAGATTCTGCTCCTGACCCTTTCGCCGTATCGCCACCGGCACAGTGCCTGCCGATCCGGTATGATGCAGAACCCATTGGATGTCCGCGAGCGACAGTAGCGGCTGACCCTGCATCACCAGCAGATCGTCGCCCGCCAGAAAGCCGGATTGCTCAGCCAGCGACCCCGGTACGATCGAATCAACGCGCGCTCGCTCTTTTGGGTTCATGATGAATCCCAAGCTCTTGGGATGAGGATACGGGTACAGCACTCGGTCCGCTCCCGTCTCGCCCGTATCTCGCGCGACTAACCGCCAAGCCTCTCCCACCTGGTGACAGTGAATGCAGCTTTGCACGACTTTTCCGTCGTAGTTCAGTTTCGACCCATACTTTCCCTTGAGCGATGGAAACTCTTCGGGCACCTTGACCTTGGACGGCGGCCCTTGCTTTGCGGCCAGTTGAGCCTTTACGGCGGGAAACTGCCGGTGCAGTTCCAACGCACCGCGCAGCGCCTCGGCGAAACCCTCCAGCGACACGTCGTCGTCCGATTCCGTTTGGTGTGACCGCGTACCATAGCGACCGTAGATCGTCCGGTCGGCGTTCAGAAAAAACGCGGCCCACGACTGGTCGTAGTCGTATTGAAACAGCGACAAGTCGAGCCCGTTGGCGTGGACGATCCGAATGCAAAGGAACTGATCGAGCAGCGACTGGACGACTGGATCCTGTTCCACGACGCGTTCGTCCAGCTGGGCGCAATGTTCGCAGGGAATGCATCGCAGCACGACCAGCGCCGGCTTGCGAGTCTGGCGGGCCAACTCGAGACCCGAGTCTAAATCGTTGTAAATCCAATACCGCTGGCTTTCGATCTTCGTCCGATCGCCGCGAACTTTCGTCTCGCGATCCTGCGCCACCGTGATGCCCCCCCAGCAGACGGCCACCAGCAATCCCAGCATCGGCTTGGACATACGTTCGCTCCCTTAATCCAAAACTGTGGCGGAACTCGCGAGAGTTCCGCTGATCCGTCGCCCGGAAATCTTCCGCCGCCGCTGTCGCGACGTCTGGCGACGTCCGCAACGTGAATGTCTTGCGACTTCTGCTATCTGAGCGCTAGATCTTGGCAAGTTGTCCGTCGACTGGCAAGCATGCCGGAGCCTTGCCCGGTTAAACACACTCGCCGCGTCGATTACGATCTTTTCCGGAGTGGGTGGGGAACAACCTGAAACCTGACTTGGTCCGAGGAGCGGTATGTCGATCGAAGTTGGCAAGGCAGCGCCGGCCTTCAAGCTGGCCGACCGGCAAGGCAAACGCGTGTCGTTGAGGGATTTTCGCGACCAGCATGTGATTGTGTACTTCTATCCGAAGGACAACACGCCGGGCTGTACGAAGGAAGCCCATGGATTTCGCGATTTGTGGCCCGAATTCCAGAAGCTGAATGCGACAGTGGTCGGTATTTCGCCGGACTCGTCGGAGTCTCACGAGCGGTTTGCCTGCCAACACGACTTGCCGTTCATCTTGCTCGCGGATCCCGAGCGCGAGGTGCTCACTGCGTATGGCGCGTACGGCGAGAAGGTCATGTACGGGAAGAAGACAATGGGAGTGATCCGCTCGACCGTGTGGATCGGTCCGGACGGCAAGGTGCGGCGGCATTGGCGGCGGGTCGCCAAGGCAGAATCGCATCCGGCTCAGGTATTGGCCGCTCTGCGCGGCGAGGACGAAGCCGAATGAGACGACCGGGGCCTGGTCCGTTCCTCGTCGGATCGCGGATGGCGGCTCGGAGGGCCGTGGCGGTTGCCGTGCTGCTAGTCGTGGGGGACTTGTCGGCTAGAGTCGACGAGGCGTCGTCGGCGGAGGCGGTGGGAGTAAGCCGGGCTGCGGCGCGCGAGGCCACGGGGGCGAGTGTATTCGACGAGACGCTGATCCAACTCGCCGCGAGCGGCCAGTGGGCGCAGATCGTGGCGCTCTCCAGGCTGGTGCACTACTATCCCGTGCCCGAGCCCCCTGCCCTGCTCGCCTGGGCGAATTCGCTCGTGGCGCGGCATGTTCCCGAGGTCGCGGGCGCCGAGGGGCTGGTGAGCCGGCAGCCCGAGGACTGGCGCGACCCGTTGGTCGAGGAAGTCAGCCTGCCACTATACAACTTCATCGCCCAGCTGCGCGTCGAGTTCCAGTCCAGCATAGCGGAAGCGAAAGAGAAAGACGGCGCTCGGGTAGCTCGGGCGGTGGCGAGCCTGCAGGAACGGTGGCCCGGTGTGGCTCCGCGGTGGGATGATCCCGATCTGCTTGTTTCCTTACCCGCGTTGGTCCGTAGCGTGATGGAGCATCCGTCGTTGCAGCAGGCCATGGCCGATTCGTTTTCGGACCTGGCTCGACTGAGGGTGGCTGAAACGCTGCGCCGGCAGGACCGCGGCCTGCTGGAGTTCCTCGCATTTCAATTTGCCGGCACCGAGGCGGCCCGCGATGCTCACCAGCGGCTGGCGAGTCAGTATCTGGCCGAAGGGCGCTTTGCGGCGGCCGCCCAGCATTTGACGATCGCACTGTCAGGCGCCCGTCCCGAAGTCGTCGGCGAGCTGCGACGGCAAGACGAGTGGGCGCAGCGCTTGTACTCTCAGGATCGCTATGCGCCGCGGCCTAGTGGCGGCACATCCTCGGACGGCGCCGAGTCGTTGGCGGGGGCGGGCCGCCCGGATTCGTCGTTCAAGGCCGCACATATCGATCGTCTGGCCGGCCAGGTAGGCAATGCACCCCAGCGGCGAATGATCACCGACCTCCCGCTGATCGACGACGCGGACTGGGTGGGACGGCAGCTTGGGTGCGCGGTGGACGGACCTTGGCTGTTCGTGAGCAACCGGTTCCAGGTGGTGGCGTACCACGTCGACCAACACCGCGCCGTGTGGCAATCGCCCGCTCCCGCGGGACAGATGCAGTTCGCTCAGAAGTCGACGTTCACGGCGACCCGACCGCTAGTCGACACGGAATGCCTCTACATACGGCTGTTTTATTCGCCGGCCGGCACGCTCGGCTGCATCGATCGGCTGAATGGCCAGTTTCGGTGGACGTATACGCCGGTCGCGGACGGCGAGATCGTTTCCGATCCTTTCTGGCTGGGCGAGGGTCTTTCCGTGTTGCAGTTGGCCCGTACCGAACAACAGGAATCGGTACTGCGGCTCATCACTTTGGATCCCCGAACGGGCTTCGTTTGGGCGGAACGCGATCTGCTACGTCTGCGAGAGCGCTGGTGGCTGCGGCGTTATGCCGAGGTGACGCAGACCGCGTCGGGCGTCGTAGCGGCGTTGGGCGGTGTGGTCGTATATCTGGACGACACTGGTCGCATCCAGTGGGTGCGGCGTCAGCTGTTATTGCCGGCGAAGGAAGCGCCCGGTTGGGTGCGGCAGCATTTCCAGCCACCCTGGCTCGATAGCGGCCGCCTGTTCGTATTTCAGCCGGGAGTGCCGGTGCTGGAGTGTCTGCAGGCGGAAACGGGGAAATTGCTCTGGTCGCGTCCGATTTCCGGCGTCGAACGCCTGTTGGGAACGGCGGGCACATATCTTGTGCTCCAGACTCGGCGTAGCCTGGTCGCCCTGGACAAGCGGACGGGTGAGACGATTTGGTCGCACGAAGCCGACGGGATCGTGATGGCCGCGACGTTGCACGGGCCCGATCAGGCACGGTTCCTGCAACGCAGAGAGGAGGGAGGGAAGCGGACCGGACCTTTGCAGCTGGTTACGGTTACACTCGACGGAAAAGAGTCCCACGTGAACGCAGCACTCGACGATTGGCAGGGCGGCGACCCGCGCGCCGGTCCCCTCGTGCCGGTGGGCTCGCGACTGTGGACCTTCTGGGCGGCCTCCGCGGACGATCCTACGCGCGATGTCGCCGAACTGCGTCCCGTCGCCTCGGGAGGGATGCCTTAGGGTGGGCGAGAGCCGGGTGAGGGTGGAGACCGAAAGGGTGGCAAGGGACATGTCAAGCGAACCCCATATTCTGATGTGCACGCCGGAGTTCTTCGGCATCGAGTACGAGATCAATCCGTGGATGAAGCGGGAGCGTCCCGCCGATCATGCCCTCGCGGCGCGGCAGTGGGGCCAGCTGAAGGAGACGCTCACATCGCTGGGAGCGCGCATCTCGCTGCTCACTCCCGTGCCGGGATTACCCGACCTGGTCTTCACGGCCAACGCGGGTCTGATCCACGGGGCGCGCTGCATTCTGTCGCGTTTCCGGCACGTTCAACGTCAAGGTGAGGAGCAGCACGACGCGGACTGGTTTACGTCGCACGGCTTCGAAGTAGTACGATTGCCGGAGGATATGTACTTTGAAGGGGCGGGCGATGCACTGTACTGCGGCGACACGTTATTCGCGGGATACCGGCGGCGGAGCGACGCGCGCGCGATGCAGCAGGTGGGACGGCTGACGGCATCGCACGTGATACCTCTCGAACTCGTCGATCCCTACTATTACCACCTGGACACGTGTTTCTGTCCCATGGCAATGGATGTGGCGATTTACTACCCTGCCGCGTTCGATGAATACGGCCAGCGCGTATTGCTGGACCGAGTGCCCACGCTGATCGAAGTGACGCCTGAGGAAG
>JBFWYF010000188.1:0-10024 GCA_050186685.1 Pirellulaceae bacterium | reverse complement strand
GAGTTCACGGGGATCCAGACAACTCTGCCCGGACTCGAAGTCTGTGAACATCTGCCGCGCCTGGCCACGATGGCTCACAAGTTCGTCTTCATTCGCTCGCTGGTTGGATCGACCGGGCAGCACAATGCTTTCCAATGCATGTCGGGGTGGGACGAAAAGAATCTCGCATCGATCGGAGGCCGCCCGGCATTAGGAAGCGTCGTGGCTCGCGTCCTCGGCTCGCCGTCCGACGTCGCGCCGACGTTTGTCGACATGATGCAGGGCCGGGCGCTCGTGCGCAACAGTGCGCGTCCGGGATTCCTTGGTCCCTCGTGCCAGCCCTTCCGTCCTGACATCTCGCAGATGTTCGCCCGGCCGCTCGAAGAAGGGATGAAAAAGGAACTGGCGCGGCTCGGTGAGGGACATACGGTCAGCCTTCAACTCAATGCCGCCTTGAACGCCAGCCGGCTCGACGACCGCGCTACCCTCCTCGCGGGACTCGACAGCCTGCGTCGCCAGGTGGATCGCAGCGGTATGATGGAAGCCATGGATCAGTTTCAGCAGCAGGCGGCGGGCATCCTGCTGTCGGGGAAGTTCGCCGGTGCGATGGATTTGTCGCAGGAAGATCCCCGTACCCTTGCTCGCTATACCGCACCCGTCTCGAACGTGGAACGCTTCACCACGGCCGAGGACGAGTCTTGCATGCGCAAGCTGCTCCTGGCAAGGCGTTTAATCGAGGCCGGCGTACGCTGCGTCACCGTTTCCTTCAGCGACTTCGATACGCACTCGAAGAACTTCCAACGCATGCGGCAGATGCTGCCCATCCTGGACGTTGGTTTGCAGGCTCTCCTGTCCGATCTCGAGGAACGCGGCATGCTCGACGACGTGTCCATCGTCGCCTGGGGCGAGTTCGGGCGGACGCCG
Organism: Pirellulaceae bacterium; assembly: GCA_050186685.1. Lineage (GTDB taxonomy): Bacteria > Planctomycetota > Planctomycetia > Pirellulales > Pirellulaceae > CAZFLF01. The sequence continues at coordinate 9,121 of JBFWYF010000188.1, read as the reverse complement.
AAAATCAACGCCAATGGCGGCCGCGATCACTGGCCGCGCGTCGGCATGGCCATGCTCGCCGGCGGCGGCATGCGTGTCGGCCAGGTTATTGGCTCCACCGATCGCACCGCGAGCAGCCCGACCGGCCGACCCGTCACATACCAGGAAGTCCTGGCCACGCTCTACAATCGGCTGGGCATCGACCCGGTCCACACGACGCTGACCGATCCTTCTGGCCGCCCGCAGCACCTGCTGGAGCAGGGTCAACCGATCGCCGAAGTCGTATAAACGGGGTTATACGACTCGGCACGCAGTTCACCAACAGGACCGTCCCGGTTACTGCCCGGTCAGCTGGCCGAGCAATTCTTCGGTCGGGACTCGGCCCCCATGGCTCCGACTGACCCTCCCGAACTTGACTTTGCCTCCTTGCGCGATCACGAAGCTCGCCGGGTAGGCCGTCTCGTTCGGAGCGTCCCAGCGCAACCCGTAGGCATTCGTGAAGCGGTAGCCCGGATCGGTGACAAATTGAAAGTGAGTCGGGAAAGCCTTGCCTGTGACAAATTCCTTCGCATGCTGGTCCAGGTCGTCCGCGGGGCCGGGATAGATGAGAACCACGCGACCGTTCGCTTTCGCAAAATCAGGAGCCCGTTTCAGCAAGTCCGCCACCTGCCTGGTGCAGATCGGGCACTGATATCCGGGCCAGCCGCGCAGCACGACGACGACGACCGGACCTTGGCCATAAAGCTCCTTCAGTCGGACGGTCTTCCCCGCCAAATCTTGGAGCGAGAAATCGGGGGCGGTCTCGCCGACCATCGGCGTCCGACCCGCAGTCTCGGCAGCGGATCCCCGCGCCACCCACCCCCCTAGAACAAAGACAGCCACCAGCACCAAGCGGATAATCATGCTTCTTTTCCCTACGTTTGGTCCGACTCAGAAACTGACACTCGGTACGCCCTCGGACAGAAACTCCACCAGTTTCGCTCCACCCACGATCTGACAGCCGGCAACCAGCTGTCGCTCGTCCAATCCCCGACGCTTGAAGCACGGCGAACAGACAAAGATCTTGCCGCCTGCCGCAGTGAAGTTCGCCATCAGGTCTTTCAATGGAGCAAACCCCTCTTCGTGGATGTCGTCCGCATAACCTTGCTGCGAGAGCCGCACGCCTTCGACACTCAAAAATACCAGCGTGTCCTTCTCGGAACCCAGCGCAGCATTGGCAATCACAAACGCCACGGTCGCCTTGTCAGCGTTGTCCTTGGCGTAGGTCAGGCTAACACAGAATTTTCCAGGCATAGTGCCTCCTTCGTTTGGCTAGGCTCTGTCCGAAAACCCACATAGCTGACCGCGAATCGGTTAACTGTGTCCCCACTCCGGGTACTCCGGGAGAGAGCCCAGGGTGAGCGACAAAGCCCCCATCGTAGCCGGATGAACGGCTCGCGAAAGCCTGTTGGCCGGGATAGGCCGGAAAGAGTTCAAACGGCCAAGTGTCGCGTACCCCGAATGAGCGGTGCCCCTCCGGTCGCTGAGCGCACCGGTGGTACAATAGCCCGTGCATCGATGTGACGCCGGTGGGAAGTAATTCGCCGGCGAACGCGAAAGACCTCCCTGGGACGAGGCCGGCGCGCGGTTGCCGGCCGAGGCCTACCCAAAGAGCCACCGATGAATCCGTTCCTTGACGAAGCGACTCACGATTCGGACCAGGACTCCGTGGCACAGCTCCAGGAAGTCGTGTTCCGTGTCACCGGATCGGCTTGTGCGTCGTGCCGGACCGCGATTCTCTGCGGACACGAGGCACTGATCTCGGCGGCGCTCGGGCTCAAGAATCGGCCCGTCTGCTTGCGGTGTGCGGCCCTTGGACTGGGACGAACGGCAGTCGATCTGCGCGACTCGCTGCAGCGCCATTTTCAGCAACGGGAGTGCTTTGGCACTGTTTGGGATCAGGTCACGGCCCGCGAACCGCGCGACGCTGTAGGTCGACCACTCTGTCTGTGGTCCCTGACGGAACAACAACCGTCGACGACACCGGAGACGACCGACACCCCAGGTTATTTCGGTGGCTTGCCCCAGGCAGGCCCGTCAGAACCGCGCATCGAAACGTGGGATGCCGGAGATCTGGCATGTGGCGAAATGCTGCTCGAATTGCGCCAGCGCATGAGTCGGCTTCCTCCCGCCTCGACGCTCAAGCTGATTGCCCGGGACCCGGGAGCACGAGCGGACATCCCGGCCTGGTGTCACATTACCGGGAACCTCCTGCAATGGGCGTCGCATCCGCATTATCACATTGAACGGAAGCGCGACATACCGCCGGCAGATTGAGCCCGACGCCCAGAGCTGGGCGAGCCGCACGGACGTTCTGCGTCGAACTCAGCCGCAAGGACACGATGATGGAAGCGAGACAAGATAGACATGATAGCGAGCGGATTCCCGATGCGTTTCTCGATGGAGGCGACCTGGACTGCGGTAGTGGGCTGTTGCTGTTAATCCGCAAGCACATTGACCCGCTGCCTCGCGGCGGCTTGCTCGAGCTCCAGTCGCGGGAATCGACCGTTGCCACGGACCTGCCGGCCTGGTGCCGCATGACCGGCAATGAACTTTTGTCGGTGCGGGACGACGGCGACCACCAGGCGTACTTGATCTGCAAGGGTTCACCGAGCGAACGCCGGCAGACGGCGCCGCTCGCCTCGGCCGCCTCCGGAGGTCGTCGTATCGGCTCCGTCACTGTCAGCGAGGCAGGCTCGGAAAACGCAACCCGGATAGGGCCCCTAGCGCCGGTAGCGCCGATTCCACCGCTCGCGGTCATGGGAGTGGGCAGCTGGCCGCGCCCCCGCTGGTTGCAGGCAGCTATTCACGCGCACGTCTCCGGAGAAATGGATGAAGCAACGTTCCAGGACACGGCCGACGACGCGGTACGGCTTTGCGTCGCGGCGCAGGAAAGGGCGGGGGTCGATGTTCTTACGGACGGAGAACAGCGTCGCGACAGCTATGCCAGTTTTGTCGGAGGTATCCTGGACAATTGCCAACTGATCCCCATTACCGATTTGCTCCCCTACGTCGACGACCCGGATGAGTTTGCGCGCGAATTGCGCGCGCTGGACGTGCCAGCCAGCGAGGTGCGGCATCCAGCCGTCTGGGGCAAGCTGAACCGCAGCAGGCCATTGACGGTCCACGAGTTCGCGTTTGTGCGCCGGCTGTCGGACAAACCGATCAAGGTAGCCTTGCCGGGGCCTTATCTGCTGACGCGCACGATGTGGCTGGAATGTGTTTCGGACCGGGCGTACGCCGCGCAGGAGCAGCTCGCGGAGGACATCGTACGCATCCTGCGCGAGGAAGTACGCGACTTGCTGGCCGCCGGAGTAGCTCTGGTGCAGCTGGACGAGCCCGTGCTCTCCGAGGTCGTGTATGGTGAGTCCCGCCAGCGCCGTTCGTTCATGTGCGGAGCGCTAAGTGGCAAGCGTCCTCCTCATCGCGAATTGGAGTTTGCCGCCGATTTGTTGCAGGGCGTCCTTCAGGGAATGCCGCGCGACCGAATCGGGCTGCACGTCTGTCGCGGGAACTGGTCACGTAACGAGGCGGTGGCCTTGCAGGGTGACTATGCCCCGCTGATCGGAACTCTGGCGGCCATTCGGGTCGGAACGTATTTCCTCGAGCTCTGCACGCCGCGGGCTGGCGAGTGGGATGTACTGCGCCAACTGCCGGACGATGCACGGATTGGCGTCGGCGTCGTCAATCCCAAATCGGATCGCGTGGAAGCGGTCGACGAGATTTGTTTCGCGGTGGAGCGTGCCATCCGGATGTTTGGATATGAGCGAGTGTTGTTGAATCCGGACTGCGGATTCGCCACATTCGCAGATAATCCGGTTAACTGCGCCGAGACGGCGGAGGCTAAGTTGGCCGCAATGCATGAGGCGGCGGTTCGTTGCCGCTGCGCGTTCGGAGGATGAAGTCGCGATGGCGGCGGAAGCACCGGTGTGACGGGGGTTTCACCTGCGAGACGGGTACCGGGTTCGCCGCCTCGCCCTACCCTGACGAATCCGAGTGCCTTATCATCCGCGGATCTTGCGTTTCGGGACTTGATGTTGCGGGAAGTAAACATGCGTCACCTCGTGTATGGTCTGCTGGGAATCGGGCTCATGGTTGCGTGGAGCCACCGGGTAGTGGCCCAGGAGCCGGCTGCGCTGGCCGATTCAGTTCGTGCCGAGTGTTTGACGGTGCTGCGAACCGGCCTGGCTTCCGAAGAGTTTTGGCCCTCGATGCATGCCGCCGAGGCCTTGTCGGTATCCGGTCACGGAGTGGAAGTCCGTCAGGCCCTGGGGCCAAGGGTAACTGCCGAGCCGGACGACCAGCGGAGGTGTGGCTTGGCGCGCGAGCTGGTGCGTGCCGGACAGCTGAGCCGTGTGCGTGTGCTGGTCGACGTGCTGAACAGCGACAACCCGCATGGGCATGTGCATGCCTGCGAGAGTCTGTACAAGGTCTACGAGTTGGGCGATCCATCGGCGATGCGTCGCGCGATGCGTCAGACGGCCAACGCCGCGCAGGCCATCATGGCCGCCGGAGCACTGGCTCGCTGGGGCAGTCCGGAGGCGCTGGGGTTGTTGCGAGCACACCTGGCCGGGGCCGACTTGCAGGTAGCTCGCACGGCAGCGTGGGTATTGGCGCGCGTTGGCGGAGCACAGGACCTCCCGGCACTGCGATCCGGCGTGGAACGGGCGGACGATCCCTTGACCCGGGCCTATTTCGAGCATGCTTTGGCCGCGCTGGGCGATCCGGCGGGGCGCCAGGCACTGATCCGCAATCTGAGCCATGCCGATGGATCGGTGCGTGTGTATGCTTGTGAGTTTGCCCCGGAGGCCCGGGTACACGAGGCGCAGGCACGTCTGCAGGCATTACTGAAAGACCCCGTGCTCGATGTCCGAATTCGTGCGGCCCACGCCTTGTTGCAGCTGAGCCAGCCTGGGGGGCTGTCCCAGGAAGCGATCGTCCGCGACGTCTATCCCGCGACGGACGCGAACCCGCGGTACAGCGAGGGATCGCTGGCGGTTCTGAGCGACGGGCGCCTGATGTATGCCACGACCGAGTTCCAAGGGAGCGAGTCGGATTTTGCGGCAGCCCAGATAATTGCCCGGGAGTCGCGCGACGATGGCCGGACCTGGGAAGCCCCGCGCGTGCTGCAGGAGAACGTCGGCAACAACAACGTCATGTCCGTCACACTGCGGCGACTGGGCCAGCCCGCGCTCTACGATGATCCACTGGGGTTCTTCTACCTGGTGAAGAATTCAAAGACCGATCTCCAAGTATGGATGCGAATTTCGGCGGACGATGGCATGAGTTGGAGCGACCCCCGCCGTGTAACGACAAGTGACGGGTATCACGTACTGAACAACGATCGGATCACGGTCCTTTCGACGGGACGGATTGTCGTACCGGTGGCGTCGACCTCCGATGTCGGGGGAGTTAACCATTTTGTCTGTTCCTGTTGGCTGTCGGACGACGGCCAGACGTGGCGGCAGAGCCGGAGCCAGGTCGACTACCCGCGTCGCGGAGCCATGGAACCCGAAGTGTGCGAGCTGGCCGACGGACGTCTGCTGATGCACATCCGCACCCAGCTGGGCCACATTGCGGTCAGCTACTCGTCGGATGGGGGCGATACCTGGAGCGCTGCGGAATCCTGGTCCGTACGGGCTCCCGAGGCCCCTTCGACGTTACGCGTCATTCCATCGACCGGAGACCTGCTGTTGGTGTGGAACGACACGTTCCGGGCAGGGGAAGGGCATGGCGGTCGCCGGACGCCCCTGGCGGTTGCTATCTCGCAAGACCAGGGCCAGACTTGGACTCACCGGCAAGAAATCGAACCGGATCCGCGATGGACGTACGCCTATACCAGCGTCGCATTCCATCGAGGCCGGCTGTTGATGACCTACTATGTACGGGACGAGCAATCTGGAAAAATATCGTCGCGATTCCGCTCGCTGCCTATTCGGGCACTTTATCCATGACGACTCAGCCGGCCTTTCCAGCATACCGCGAACGAGTCCATTGATTTTCGAACCAGGGGATCGCGTAGAATGGTGTCGGTCTCTTCCAGGAACGAGGGGTATGGCGAGTCGCATCTATCCTTGGTTCGTGTTGCTGTTCTGGACCGTGATGATGTCGTGGCTCATCGGCAGCAAGGTCCTTCCGCCGATGCTCGGCGGAGACCCGCCCGATTACCACGCCTACCTTACCGCGAGTTCGGCGAAGTCCCCCCCGGTGTGCTGGCGAATCAGCTGGAACGATCGGCGGATCGGGACCGCAATGAGCCAGGTTACGCAGCGGTTCGGGGGCGGCGTGTCGCTCCGGCAGGTAGTCCATTTCGAGCGGATGCCGATCAGCGCCATGGTTTCCGAGGGACTGGGCCTGCTAGGAGCTGCCATCCAGCCCCTGCTGGGCGGCGACAGCGACATGGAGTTGGAGATGCAGCTGGCGACGGAATTGCGATTCGACGCCCAGCGGCAGTTCCAGCAATTCCAGTCGGTCGTGGATCTGGGAAGCTTGCCGGGCATCCTGCAGCTGAGCGGTAAGTTCAACGACGAGCGGAAGCTCGAAGTGACAGCCCAACTGGCGGGCGCCAGCGGGGGAGCCGAAGGTCAGAAGATCCGACACGCCATCGAAGTTCCACGCAATGCGCTCGTGGCGGATGCGTTCACTCCGCGTACCCAGGTCACGAATCTGCACGTTGGCCAACGTTGGACTATTCCCGTCTACCGTCCTTTTCCTCCGAATAGCCAGGTCCAAATCGTCGAGGCGGTCGCCGAACGCCTGGAAGTCATTGTCTGGGACGGCCGCGACGTCGAGACCATTGTTGTGCGGTATCGTGAAGACGCGGGCAGCGGACTGCACTCGTCGCGTGAACCGATTCTGACCGAATGGGTGAATGGCAAAGGGGTCGTGCTGCAGCAGGAAGTGCGGTTTTCGGGCCTGAAAGTGAAGTTCGAGCGTCTGACGACTCCCGTTGCGTCGGACGAGACAGATAAGCTGAATCCGGTGATCCATCCGCGGCTGTGGATACGCTAGGCTCCCTGGCGAAGTCATGATCGAATTGCAGCAAGCAACCAGGCTCTACGGCCGTAAGGTCGCGGTCAACAAACTGGACCTCGTCGTACCGCGTGGGGAACTATTTGCCTTCCTCGGTCCGAACGGAGCGGGCAAGACCACCACGATCAAGATGATGGTGGGACTGTTGCGTCCCACTTCGGGCGTCGTCTCCATTGGTGGCCATGACATCAGCCTGCATCCGCGCGAAGTCAACTTGTGCACTGGCTATGTGCCGGACGAACCGTACTTGTACGACAAGCTCACGGGACGCGAGTTCCTCAAGTTTGTCGCCGACTTATACGGCATGTCGCCCGCGGCCGCAGCCGAGAGCCTCGAACGGCAGATCGTGACATTCGGATTGGCCGAATTCGTCGATCAGCTGACCGAGAGCTATTCGCACGGGATGAAACAGCGGTTGGTGTTCGCCTCCGCGTTGCTGCACAATCCTTCCGTGCTGATTGTGGATGAGCCCATGGTGGGACTGGATCCCCGCAGCATGCGTCTGGTCAAAGATCTGTTGCGCGACAAGGCCCGGAGTGGTACGACGGTGTTCATGTCGACGCACACGTTAGCGGTCGCGGAAGAGATCGCAGATCGAATCGGCGTCATAACCGGGGGGCAATTGAGGTTTCTGGGTACGGTCTCGGATCTCCGCCGTCAGCTGGCGCGGGACGATTCGCTGGAGCAGCTGTTCCTGCGACTGACCGATGAAACGCTGGTCGCTTCGTAACTGTTTCCGCTCCAGGAATTCTGTCGATGGATTCGTCAGTACGGCTCTTGTCCCCTGCGGCCGAAGCGCGCTTGATGTGGCGCATGCGGGGCTGGGTGATCCGATCGCTGACCAGGCAGGCTCTGCAACAATCCCGATTGCACATTTTTTCGATCGTGGCCGCCACGGGCATCTTGTGGCTTGCCCTGTTCGGACTCTTTCGTGAGGGCTTCGAGTTCGTCCGCACGGGCCTCGTGCACACTGGATTGCGTACGCAGCTGGTGCACGTGATGTTCAACATCTTCTTTCTGACGTTGACCGTCATGCTGATCTTCTCGTCCGCCATAATCCTGTACGGTAGTCTGTACCGGAGCGAGGAGGTCAAGCAGCTGCTGACGACACCGGCCCGAGCCGAGCGGATCGTGCTACACAAATTCCACGAGGCACTGTTCTTCAGCGGATGGGGGTTCGTCCTGCTGGGCAGTCCCATGCTGCTGGCCTATGGACTGGTGTTCCACGCTCCGTGGCATTATTACCTGCTCCTCTTGCCGTTCATGTTCAGTTTCGTCTGCGTGCCCGCCGCGATCGGTGCCGTGGGGTGTGTGCTGGTTGTCCGCCTGCTGCCGGCCGTACGTGTCCACGCGCTGGGGCTGCTGGCGGCCGCCGTGTTCGCGGTAGGGGGCTACCTCGCCTGGTACTCCATCTCGTACCAGAACCGAGACATCATGTCGTTTTCCTGGTTCCAGGACGTCCTGGCCCGGCTTCAGTTCTCCGAGCGCCGACTATTGCCCAGCTGGTGGCTGAGCAGTGGTTTGCTCGAGGCCACTCATGCGGCATCGGACGAGTCTGGCACGTCGCCGATGTCGGAGAGCTTTTTGTTCCTGGGTGTACTCCTCTCCAACGCGCTGCTGATGCAGCTCGTGCTGCATTACGTGTCCGCCAAAGTGTTTCGTGCCAGTTACAGCAATCTGCAGGGAATTGCTCCGCCGAATCGGCGACGGAAGGTCGGCTGGATGGACTTGGGAATCGAGCGTGCGTGCATTCTGCTGCCGCACGCGATCCGCGTCATGATTGTCAAGGATCTGCGTCTGTTCCGACGGGACCCGGTGCAGTGGTCTCAGTTCGCGATTTTCTTCGGGCTGCTTGTGCTGTACTTCCTGAACGTCCGCCGCTTCGACTACGGCGGTGTCATGGAGCAGTGGGTGACCGTGATGAGTTTTCTGAACGTCGCCGTCGTCGGGCTGTTGCTGTCGACGTTCACCACGCGATTTGTCTTTCCCACCATCAGTCTGGAAGGGCGGCGGTTCTGGATTCTGGGAACGGCTCCCATTGCCCGGGACACGATTATCTGGGGCAAGTTCT
>JBFWYF010000187.1:0-10043 GCA_050186685.1 Pirellulaceae bacterium | reverse complement strand
ACTTGGCTCCCTTTCCTTCCAAGGGGAGTACGTGTTCGTGACAGGCGAGCAGGCTAATACGCAAGGCATGTACCTGCATGGATGCTACGTCGAAGCGATGTACTGGCTAACGGGCGAGAACCGCAATTTCCTCCGCCGGCAAGGGATCTATGGAGCCGTCACGCCGCACACGAATTTCTTCCGGGTGGATACGGACGAGGGCATCCAAACCGGCAGCGGGGCTTGGGAGGTGGCAGCGCGGCTGTCCTACTTCGATCTGAACAGCAACAACATCACGGGCGGCGAGCTCACCAATCTGACCCTGGGCCTGAACTGGTACTACGCGGTCCGCTCCCGGCTGATGTTTAACTACATTCACTCGTTCTTGGAACGGGGAAACGTGGATAGCAACGCCGATATTTTTGCTATGCGGTTCCAGATCGGCTATTGATCGGCGAGGTGCCTCATGCAGCATCAGTTCCTGATGACCCTGTTCCTATTCCTGGGCTTATGGCACTCGTGTGCCGCCGGTTCTCCGGGGTGTTGCACTTCCTGTGGCTGTGGCGAAACTCGGCTCGTGTGCCGCATTGTTCCGGAGGTGAAGAAAGAGACCAAGACGAGATGGGTCGTGGAGTGCGAGGAGGTATGTCTGCCGGGCCGTACCCAGTCTAGCGCCGAGTGCACGTGCACTTCCGGCCACGCGACTCCGTGTCCACACTGCGTTGCTCACCCTGCCTGTGGCCGCGTGATCACGAAGAAGAAGCTGATCCGCAAGACCGAGACGATCGAGAAACCGGGATTCAAGTGCGTGCTGGAACGCATCTGCTGCGAGTGCGGCGAGTACCGCACGCCGTAGGACGTCCCCGCGGACGAGGGGCAGTGGAGGCGGTTTCCGCAGCCATCTTGTCGAGTTGGCCGCCGGGTGGCGACCGTCTTGATTGTCACCCGAGCTAGCAGCTGTCCATCGTCCCGTCGCAGGTGAGGGCGCCCGTCTTGACAGACCCTGGCTTGACATGTCGGGAACTTCCGATATATCTAACATAGACGAGGAGCGCGGGACATGAGGCAGACGAGGAAATGGACAGACTTAGCAGCATTGGGGCAGGCAGCGGAATGTCTCCGCGTACTGGCTCATCCGCATCGCCTGCGCATGATCCAGATGCTGCTGGCCGGGAACTTCAACGTCAGCGAGTTGGCCGAAAGCTGCGAATTGCCGGTCGCGATGGCGTCCGAGCATTTGCGATTGATGCTGCGTTGCGGATTCCTCACCGCGGAGAGGGAGGGAAGGAAGGTGTTCTATCAGATCGCCGAGCCGCACTTGCGGGATATCATGCGGTGCGTCGAGATGCGTTTTGATGCCGAGACTCCCACGACGCGGTAGTTTTTTTCACGAGAAAGATCGACTTATTCCGACGTATCGACTTTACAAGTGTGAACGCAGGACAGGAGAACCCCCTTGTTGCTCAAGTATTTTTACGACAAGTCGCTGGCACACGCGTCGTACCTGGTAGGCTGCCCCCGGAGTAGCGAAGCGCTCGTGGTGGATCCTGCCCGCAATGTGGAGCCCTATCTGGAAGCCGCATTCTCCGAAGGGTTGCGCATCGTCGGAGCCGCGGAGACCCATATTCATGCCGACTTTGTCTCTGGAGCCCGTGAACTTGCCGACCGAGTTGGCGCACGACTTTATCTTTCCGACGAAGGCCCGGCCAATTGGAAGTATCTATTTGCCGACCCGCACAACGCCACGCTCGTCAAGCACGGGGACAAGATCCAGATCGGGAACCTCGAGCTGGAAGTGGTCCATACGCCAGGGCACACTCCGGAGCACATTTCGTTTCTGCTGACCGACAAGGGGGGCGGAGCGGACAGCCCCATGGGCATTTTCACCGGCGATTTCGTGTTCGTCGGATCGATTGGTCGACCCGACCTGTTGGAGACAGCGGCCGGTATCGCGGGGAGTGCCGACACGGGCGCGCGGCAGTTGTTCCATTCGATGCGCAAATTCCGTGAGCTTCCCGGTCACTTGCAGGTATGGCCCGCTCACGGGGCTGGCAGCGCCTGCGGCAAAGGACTGGGAGCGATTCCTTCGAGCACGGTCGGTTATGAGAAATTGTTCAATCCAGCGCTGCAATTCCAGGACGAGCAACAATTCGTGGACTACATCCTCGCGGACCAGCCGGAAACGCCGGTCTACTTCGCCCGGATGAAGCACATCAACAAAGTCGGACCTGAATTGCTGCGCAATCTCTCGCCGGTACCCGCATTGGCGGTGGATCTGCTGCCCACCATCCTCCGCCACGGGTTGACGATCGACGTATCGCCGGCAGCGGAATTTGCCGCCGGGCATGTTCCGGCAACCATCAACGTCCCGTTGAACATGTTGGTTCAGTGGGCGGGATTCCTTGTCGACTATTCCCAGCCGTTGTACATCCTTGTCGAATCTTCCGGATTGCCGGAGGTATTGAAGCGTCTGCGCTCGATTGGTATCGATAACGTGGCCGGTTCGTTCGACGCCACGGCGGTCAAGTTGGCCGGGCTGCGCACGGAGGCGTATCGTTCGCTCCCGCCCCAGGAACTGCAACGGTCCATCGAGCGCGGCGAAGTGAAGCTGCTGGATGTCCGCGCGGGGACCGAGTTCCGGGAGGGGCACATCGCCGGCGCCGAACATCGGTTCCTGGGACAGCTGATGCGAGACATCGAAGTCCTCGACCGCTCTCGCCCGGTGGTGGCCCAATGTCAGGCCGGTGGACGGTCCGCCATCGCCGCGAGCATCCTCCAGCGAGCGGAATTCGATGTGACCAACATGTCGGGAGGCTACAAAGCCTGGGTTGCGGCAGGATTCCCGGTTACCCGGGACGACGCACGACTCTGATGTTACTGAGCATCCTGTTCGGTCTGATGGTGGGGTTGTCGCTGGGACTGACCGGTGGAGGGGGAGCGGTCATTGCCGTCCCGCTGCTGGTCTATGGACTGGGTATCCCGCCGCGTGAGGCCGTGGCCGTTTCGCTGGCGGCCGTGGGCGCGATGTCAGTCGTGGGGTTCCTGCACCGCTGGATGCTGGGCGAGGTCGAGACGCGTACGGGATTGCTGTTTGCAGTGGCCGGTATGGTCGGCGCGCCCTTAGGAACGTGGCTTGCCGGATTCCTCTCCGATGCGGTGCTGCTTCTGGCGTTTGGCACGCTGATGGTCGTGGTAGCGGTGCGAATGTGGCGGCAGGCCTCGAAGCCGCAGGAGACCCAAGCGCCAGCGCCGTTGTTGGAAGAAGTCGGCGGACCAACTTGCCGACGGGACACCACACACTCGCTTGTCCTTACAACCCGGTGTGCCGCGCTGCTGCTCACCGTTGGCGTATCGACGGGTGTTCTATCGGGACTGTTTGGTGTCGGCGGTGGGTTCATTATTGTGCCCGCCCTTGTCCTCTTCAGCGGCATGGCCATCCATCGGGCGGTAGGCACTTCGCTGATGGTAATTGCCCTCGTAAGCGCGTCCGGCGTTGCCACCCAAATCTGGTCGGGACAGGCGATCCCACTGGGAATTACGGCCCTGTTTGTCCTTGCCGGAATTGGCGGATTGTTCCTGGGTCAGCAGATTGCACGAAGGATCTCTCGTGCCGTCCTGCAAAAGGTGTTCGTGGTTGTGCTTCTCGGCGTCGCAGCGTTCGTCATGGTTCGCAACTTACTAGGCTAGGAATCAGCAGGAAACATCATGTCTGGAAACACGCAACAGGAGATTGTGATTGTGGGTGGCGGAACGGCGGGCATTACGGTGGCCGCACAGCTGACCCGGGGTTGGTTTAACCGCCGAAAGGTCGCGGTGGTCGAGCCCTCGGACAAACACTATTACCAACCGCTCTGGACGCTAGTCGGCGCCGGGCTGGCTCGCAAGGAAACGACGGAGCGGTCGGAAAAGTCCGTCATGCCGCGCCGAGCAACGTGGGTTCGGGACGCAGTCGTCGAGTTCGATCCGGAGCGAAAGAGGCTGCGGACGCGGGACGGCAGGCTTATTACCTACGACTGGCTGGTGGTCGCGGCCGGTCTTCAGATTAACTGGGAGAAGATCCCGGGGCTGCGGGAGTCGGTCGGTAAGGACGGTGTGTGCAGCAACTACTCGTATGCCACCGTCGATTCGACGTGGGAGGCCATCCGCAGTTTTCGTGGCGGCACGGCGGTATTCACCCATCCGTCAGGGGCGGTGAAGTGCGGCGGCGCTCCGCAGAAAATCATGTACTTGGCCGACGATCGGTTTCGCGAAGCGGGCGTGCGGGGAAAATCGAAGATCATCTTTGTCTCAGCATTACCGACCATCTTTGCTGTGGAACCGTACAAGTCGACGCTTGACGGAGTTATCGCCCGTAAACAGATCGAATGTCGCTATCGCCACGAACTGGCTGAAATACGACCGGATGCTAAGAAAGCGGTGATCAAGAACCTGGATACACAAGAACTCGTCACGGTCGACTATGACCTGCTGCATGTAACGCCGCCGATGGGCCCTCCGTCTTGCATCGCGGACAGTCCGCTGGCCGACCGAGAGGGGTGGGTGGACGTCGATCCAGCGACGTTGCGGCATCGCCGGTTTGCAAATGTCTTCGCCTTGGGCGACTGCAGCAATCTGCCGACCTCGAAGACAGGTGCCGCGATTCGGAAGCAGGCTCCCGTGTTAGTGCACAATCTGATTGCCGCTATGGAGGGCAAACCGCTGACGGCAGCATACGGCGGATACACAGCGTGTCCGCTCGTCACCGGGATTGGCAGGCTGGTGTTGGCTGAGTTCGATTACCGGAAGGAGCCTGACGAGTCCTTTCCGTTCGACCAGTCCCGCGAGCGCTGGAGCATGTGGTTGTTCAAGCGCCACCTGCTGCCGCAGCTGTATTGGCACGGCATGCTCAAAGGGCGCATGGCATCCCGGGCATGAAGACGGGTCGGCATCGTCTGGGACGAGACGCTGTCCCGTGCTGCGCGACGCTCCGCCGTCGTAGATCCGACTGGTCACCCAGTCCAGCAGTTGCGGATTGCGCGCTCCCTCCGACCGATTGCCAAGTGGACTCCCTGGGCCAGCTCCTGGCGACCTACTGAAATGCCGCTAAGGCGAACTCGCTTGTGCAGGTCGACAAGGACATGGCTGTGCCTTGTGCGGCCCGCAAGCGAAACGCAGATCGCGCAGAACACGCAGACGGCCGCAGAGAATGCGCGGAACGGCGATCGCCGTTCACGTCTGGCTGACCCTGCTCTGCGAGAATCTGCGACCTCCGCGTTTCTATTCTTCGCTGTCTCGGCGAGCGTAACTGGCTCTGCCAAAATAGAAGGCCAGGGCATTCACGACTGCCGCAGCACCTATTACCCCGAGCAACGGAACTGGCTTCCATGGAAATCCCTGGAATAGGACGGCACCCAGAATCACCGATGTGACTCCTGCAATCACCAAGCAGGCCGCCGTCCTAAGGGAGTTAACGCGGCACGAGGACATCGGGATCACGTTGAAGTTCTACGTCGGACAGAATGCCAAAAGAACTGCCGACGTCGTGTGGGAGGCGTACGAACGGTTGAAATCCGGTCAGAGAAGTAGCACTTCCGGTAACACTCCGGTGTCGCCTCGCGAACAGGAAATGGAGGCCAAGTCCGAAGGTCAATGGCTGAGTGAGTTTATGTCGAACGCTCGAGTGGTCAGGGCCGGGATCGAACCGGCGACACATGGATTTTCAGTCCATTGCTCTACCAACTGAGCTACCTGACCGCAGACGTCGCTCGGCGACGCGAAGGTGCATGGTAGGTACTGAGTTGCAGACTGTCAATTGACGGGGAAGGTGCCCGCTTTCACTTCCCCGCCGCCTGCAGCGAACCGCCCCTATCGCCCGCACTCTCGGCACGCTCCCGCACCCCTTCGCCCGGGCCGCCGCGTCGACGCGAGTGGACCTTCGCAGGTCGCCCGTGTGGCCTACTCGGAAACCTCCTCACCCACACCACCCTGGCGAGTCCCGAGTTCCCGGTCGAGGTCGAGCAGCGCCGACGGATCCTGGGCCACCAGCCGGAATTTCGCGAGGACGTCCCGAGCCGTGTGCTCCTCCTCAACCTGCTCCGTAATAAACCATTGCAGCTCGACCAGCGCCGCAAAGTTCTTCTGGTGGAATGCCAGTTCATACAGCGCATCCAGCCGTGCGCTGACCTCCATCTCCTGTTCGAGCGATTTCTCGAAAACGTCCACGATCGACGCGTAGTCGGTCGCCGGCGCGGAAATCTGCTTCAGCACCACTTTGGCATTGCGGGCGGTCATGAAGTTATACAGCTTCATGCCGTGGGCATACTCCTCCTGGCTCTGCAGCCGCAGCCAATGGGCACAGCCCCGAAAATTCTGACGCTCGCAATACGCCGACATCGCCAGATAACTGTACGACGAAGCGAATTCCGTGTTGATCTGCTCGTTCAACGCATCCTGGACGACCTGGGTCAGCATCGTAGCTCCTTTCCTGTAGAAGTCGTGCGCTCGGAAGCCCCCCAGACGGGTAGGAACCAATGCCAATTCAGCCCGCGGGCAAGAGACACCGCCCTCGCCACCGCCACAACCGGGTGGCACCCCCTCGCGGCTCATGTTTTACTACCTGGGGGCCGCGCTGGGCAGACCCGACTCCGCCTGGCGTGCCGGCCGGCTTCGCAGGCCGAGCCACTGACGGGACCGCAACCCACGCGGAGGAGCATCGAGCCATGGCCACCGATCCGCCGCCTGACCGCACTTTGGTGGTGGGACTGGGTAGTCCCCATGGGGACGATCGAGCCGGCTGGCTGGTCATCGATAGGCTGCGCCAGCAGCAGATCGCGGCCGAACTGCTGTGCCTGGCCTCCCCAGCCGATCTCGCGGGTCTCGCGACGGCCCGTCGAGAGCTCATCATCATCGATGCCTGCCGCGCCGGCCGGGATGCCGGGACGATCATCCAGGGGCCGGCGGCGCTGGCCGGCGCGGCAATCGATGGGCCCGCGGCGGCGTCCAGCCACGCACTGTCGCTGGCCGATACGCTTGCGTTGCTGGCCGCGCTGGGCCGGGCTCCGGCGTGCGTCACGCTGTGGGGCATCGAACTCGGTACCTGCCGCCCCCTGGCGCCGATCAGCCGCCCCGTCGCCGAGGCCGCCGACGAGATCGCTCGGCGCATTGCCAGCCAACTGGCCTGACCTTTGCTTTTCTTTCGAACTCGACAGCTCATTCACGTAAAACCCGGGAGATTGGCAGGCACCAGCGCGAACCGTGAGCTGTTTTGGAGCGCGCGACCATGAGTCCAAATGTGACAGTCGATGTGGCGTTGCTGCGGCAGATCCGGTTTCTGCACGAAATCGCCGACGAGGATCTTGCCCGCATCGCCGGGGTGGCTCAGCAGCGGCAGGTCGCCGCCAATCAGGTTGTATTCCGTGAAGGGCGACCGCAGACGAGTATCTACCTTGTCGTCCAGGGGAGCGTGGCACTCGAGATCTGTGCGCCCGGTGTCGGCTGCCGCCGCATTCACACGGTTGCGGACGGCGACCTGCTGGGTTGGTCGCCGGTCCTGGGGCTGGAACAGGCCACGGCTACGGCCCGAACGCTGACGGCTACGACGTTGATCGAGTTGAATGCGGCACAGGTCGTATCGATCTGCGAGCATAATCCCCGGTTTGGTTATGAGTTCATGCGGCGGATGGGGCTGGCGCTGGCGCAGCGGATCAACGCGACGCGTCTGCAGTTACTGGATGTCTACGGCAGTCAGCTCCTCGCGCCGCCTGACGCGGGAGACGGAGTCCGGCCGCCCGATGGCCGGGAACGCGATGGCGGCCGTGGCGCCGGGTGAACGTACGGCACCGAGGGGACAGGCCCGCGGGATCGGAGGTGGCGGGCGGAGGCAATGTGCTCGGATCGCCAAGGAAATAACTCACCCCACCCTCTCCCCACGGTGAGCGGGAGCATAGGGCAGTGAGAGGGAGCAAAGGGAAGTTTTTCCTCGGCGATCCTCCGGAGGCTTGTTCACTATGTCCGTGCAACGTATACCCGTCGGGTCCTATGTCCGGATCGCGAAGCCTCAGCTGCAGGTGGTGGTCGACCAGCTGCGGGCGCGAGGTTACCGCACGGTGGGTCCGGCGATTGCCGAGGGGGCGATCGTGTGGCAGGACATGGAGCAAGTCAGCCAGTTGCCGATCGGGTATGTCGACGAGCAGGACGGCGGCCACTATCGGCTGCACCGCACCGGTGCGGATGCGTGGTTCGACTATGTTGTCGGGCCGCAGTCGTTGAAGCAATTTCTGTTTCCGGCGCAGGAACGGTTGCTGGAGTGCGAGCAAGTGGCGGGGGTCTGGCACTGGCGGGTTCCGGTGCGCTCGGATCCGCCGCTCGCGGTCCTCGGCGTCCGCTCATGTGATCTCCACGCGATGCAGGTGCAGGATCGCGTGTTTCTGGAAGGTGGCTACGTGGATCCGGCCTACGCGTCGCGGCGTCGGAGTCTGTTCTTAGTTGCGGTCAACTGCCGCCGTGCTGCCCCGACGTGTTTCTGCCACTCGTTCAAAACCGGCCCTGCCGTGCAGGCTGGTTACGACCTGGCATTGACCGAGCTGGCCACCGGCTTCATCGTTCAGGTGGGAACGGACGACGGGGGCCAGGTGCTGGCCGCCGCCGACTGGTATCCGTGCACGATGGCGGAAGTGGAAGAAGCTGTGGAGCAATCGTCGGAGCTGAAACGGCGAATGGACCGGCGGGCGGGGCGTCCGGGACTCGAGCCGCGCAGCGGCCAGCCGCGTGAGCGGTTCGTGGATACGGCCGATTTGCGCGGGCTGCTTTTGGACCACTTGGATCATCCCGCCTGGGAGGCGGTATCCGAACGGTGCCTGGCCTGTGGCAACTGTACCATGGTCTGTCCCACCTGCTTTTGCAGCAGCGTAGTCGATGTCGCGGATCTGACAGGGCAACACGCCCGCCGCGAACGCCAGTGGGCGTCCTGCTTCTCGGCGGAGCATTCGTACATGAACTCCGGCACGGTCCGCAAGACGACGGCAGCGCGGTACCGTCAATGGTTAACGCACAAGCTGGCCACCTGGCACGATCAATTCGGTGTCTCGGGCTGTACGGGTTGCGGCAGGTGCATCACGTGGTGTCCGGTCGGGATCGACTTGACGCAAACGGTGCAAGCACTGCGCGACCAGGCGGGAGATCACGCCCATGGCTGATTGGGAATCCATGCGGACAACGCTGCCGTCGCCGGGGGCGCAGGCCAGTCCCTGGCTGCCGATGGCGGCCCGCATCGAACGGATGTGGCCGGAGGTGCCAGGCGTGACGACCTATGCACTCCAGTTTGACGAACGGCAGCTCGCGGAGACGTTTCAGTTTGAGCCGGGGCAGTTCAATATGCTCTACCTGCCGGGATATGGCGAAGCGGCCATTTCGATCAGCTCGGATCCGGGGCAGCGGGAGACCCTGTGGCACACGGTGCGAGCGGCGGGCACGGTCACTCAGGCGCTGGCGGCGCTGCGACCGGGGGACCGGATCGGGATGCGCGGCCCGTTCGGATCCGCCTGGCCCATGGAAGCGTGCCGGAACTGCGATGTGATCGTCGCCTGTGGAGGGATTGGGCTGGCGCCCCTCCGTCCCGCGCTGTACCACATGATGCGGCACCGGTCCGAATACGGGCGTATCATCTTGCTCTACGGGGCGCGTACGCCTCACGACCTGCTCTATCGCCACGAGTTCGACGCGTGGCGGTCGGCGGGCGTCGAGCTGGAGGTGACGGTCGACATTGCCGATGCGGGATGGACGGGGCATATCGGTGTCGTGCCCACGCTGTTCTATCGGCTGCGGCTGGCGGCAGCCCGAACGCGCGTGCTGACGTGCGGGCCTGAGATCATGATGCGGTTTGTCATCTTCGAGGCGCTCGCGCGCAAGGTGGCCGCTCGCCACATCTACCTGTCGATGGAGCGGAACATGCAATGCGCCGTGGGTTTCTGCGGCCACTGCCAGCTCGGACCGGCGTTCGTCTGCCGGGACGGGCCGATCTTTACGTACTCCACCATGGAGCCCTACCTTCATCTGGACGACTTGTGATCCTGCGGGAAGGCAGGTTG
>JBFWYF010000186.1:0-10047 GCA_050186685.1 Pirellulaceae bacterium | reverse complement strand
GTTCGATGGCGGCCCTGCAGTTGTGTTATCTGGGCCATTTTCGAGCGAGGAGTTGCCCCATACAACAAGCCGGAACTCGTGCCGCTGTTTGAGAGCTTCGACATGCGTCCGTTTGACAGGAAGATCGTCGTCCTGATCGAGCAAGCTGCGAAGGAGTATTGAATGCAGGGCCCACCTCCCGATGATCCGCACCCTATGAAGGGCTTCCCGCAGGTCGGGTTCCTCAAGCCGCTGGTCAAGAACCCGAACATCGTGATCGGTGACTACAGCTACTACGACGATCCCGAAGGCCCGGAGCAGTTTGAGGCGAAGTGCGTGCTGTATCACTTCCCGTTCGTTGGCGACAAGCTGGTGATCGGCAAATTCTGTGCGTTAGCCCGTGGCGTGCGGTTCATCATGAACGGGGCCAATCACCAGATCAGCGGATTTTCGACGTACCCCTTTTACATCTTCGGAAATGGCTGGGAGTCGGTGACGCCGCAGCCCGGCGATTTCCCGTACAAGGGCGATACGGTCATCGGGAACGATGTGTGGCTAGGGTACGACGTGCTCGTGATGCCGGGCGTGACGATCGGTGACGGAGCCATTGTTGCGGCACGGTCGGTGGTGGTGAGCGATGTGCCGGCCTATTGCGTTGTCGGCGGCAATCCGGCCAAGGTCATCAAGCAGCGTTTCCCCGATGAAGTCATCAGCGAACTGCTGGCGATCCATTGGTGGGACTGGCCGGTGGACAAGATCTCTCGAAACCTGCCCGCCATTGTCGGAGCCGATGTTGCCGCTCTGAAGAATGCAGAATGACGGAAACGAACTACGGCGAAGGTTGTCCTGTTCATCGCCGCGAGTCTCGACAGAAGCAAGCCAGGCGCGGTCTTTCGGGATGATTTGCAAAGCTTCGACAGCGATCCAGGCGATGTTTGGCCTGTCGCCGCCTCGGCCTCAGCGGCGACCTGATCATTCGGCCTCATCGCGCGACTGGCGAGGTGCGGCATGTGGCCGATTGGTTCGAGGCAACCGAGGCCGAACATCGAGCGATCCGGGAGTTGCTGCAACGGCGTCGTGATGATGACCGCCTGGACATGGCGCCAGTGCGCGACTTCGGAACACACTGGCCGAACTAACTGGCTCCGGCCAGTGTGTTCTGCGGTCGGACGATTAGGACCGCGACATGCGCGAGGATCCCGTTCAAAATTGGTTCACTCCCTCCCCGCAGTAACTTGCCGACCTGATCACCCTCGCAATACGCCACTGTGCGTGGCAAGTTCCTGGGGAAGGCTCGGTCGTTGTGTGCCGGACCAGGAGGCTCCGATCCGATGCCCATGGGATCGGCTTTGAGCAGCACGGCGAGGAAGACACTGGCATTCTTAACCAGAGGCCGACGTGCTTTGTCTCGATTCGTACCGGCTGGTCCTGGTCACCCTATAGTGCACGGCCTTGTCGGACGGGACGCGTTCCGTGAGCTTATAGCCAAGTGCTAATAGATCGAGTCCGGCGAACAGGCGTTCCCCGGAGCCGAGCAGCAGCGGCGACTCGGCCAGGTGCATTTCATCCACTAGACGGGCCTCCAGATATTGGCGAATGGTGGCAGCACCGCCCAGAAGGCGAATGTCCTGGTCACCGGCCGCAGCGTGCGCCCGCTCCAGCGCGGCATGAATCCCCTCGGTTACGAAGTGGAACACGGTCCCGCCCTCCATTTCCAGCGGCGACCGCGCGTGGTGAGTTAGCACGAACACCGGTGCGTGGTAAGGCGGGTTCTTTCCCCACCAGCCGCGCCAGGAGTCGTCGGGCCACGCACCTCGGATCGGACCAAACATGTTCCGACCGAGAATCCATGCACCGATACCCGCCATGCTCTGCGCTGCGAAGTCATCATCAATGCCGGTATCTCCCTCTTCCTTGCCCAGCATGCGCTGAAACGTGCACGTACCGACCAACCAGTCATGCAGGTTTTCACCACCGACACCCAGTGGATTTTCCAGAGACTGCTTCGGCCCAGCACCGTAACCATCGACGGAGATCGAGAAACCACGAACGACTAAACGTACCATTGGTCATGTCCTGCAAGAGAGTCTCGGTGCCAAATTTCCCACGGTCCTCGCGCCATCGGCCCTCGCGCTTTTTCGGTTTCTAACGCTCAGTTAAGGTTGCTATATCTGGTCGAACGCGGTCCGTGCAGATCGACAACACGTCTGAAAGTTCTTGGGCTTTCTCACTTCTGACAAATCACCCGAACGTTTTGCCGAGTGGCTTCCGATTCAACGAGGTTCCGCGGCTCTTTCAGGCGCTCGATCCTGTCCGCCGGTTGTTGAACCCGCCAGGAAGAGGACAACCCGTCATCAGCATGCCCCCCTCCACAGCCCTCCCCCACAGGATCTTGCCGAACAAATCACCTTCGTAAACAGCGCTGTGCACGGCAAGCTCCTGGGGAGGGAGTGAACTGTTTCTGGACCCCGGCGCTGCTGAGATTCCTCAAAGGCGAGGCTCGCTCCAGGCATCGTTCGACTGCGAGTCGTGTTCCGAAAGCTTGGCGTACAAGGTGGCCCGGCCGATCCCGAGAATTTTGCAGGCCTGCGACTTGTTGCCCTGACAATGCCGCAGTACGAACTCAATGTGCCGCCGTTCCAGTTCGCGGAGCGGTACGAGCCCCGTGGGACGGGCGGCCGTGGCATCCGCCGGTGGCAATCCCAGGTCTAAGGCCAGCACTTCGTCGGCCTGGCCGAGGACGACCGCCCGCTCGACCGAATTCTTCAGCTCGCGCACATTGCCCGGCCAACTGTGCTGCCGCAGGGCGTCGATGGCTTCGGCGGAAAGCCGTCGCGGACCGCGTCCCATTTGGGCGCGAAAGGCCTCCAGAAACTGCGACGCCAGCTCGGTGACGTCGTCGCCTCGGTCACGCAGCGGCGGCAAGTGGATGTCGATCACCCGTAGCCGGAAATAGAGGTCTTCCCGGAACCGTTGCTGCTCGATCAGCTGTCGGAGGTCCCGGTGAGTCGCCGAGATCACGCGGACATCGACGCGGATGGATTCACGTCCCCCGAGCCTCAGAAACGGATGCCCCTCCAGCACGCGCAGCAGTTTGGCCTGACAAGCGAGGCTCATTTCGCCGATCTCGTCCAGAAAGATCGTACCGCGGTGCGCCCGCTCGAACTGCCCGATATGCCGCCGGTCGGCACCCGTAAAGGCCCCCGCTTCGTGACCGAATAACTCGCTCTCCAACAGCGACTCGCTGAAGGCCGCGCAGTTGACGGCGGCATAGGGCCCGGCAGCATACCGGCTGACGTCGTGAATCGACCGCGCCACCAGTTCCTTGCCCGTGCCGCTTTCGCCGAGGATCAACACCGTGGAATTGGTCGGACCGACACGCGCAATCTGATCATGGACGCGCTTCATCTGCGGACTGGATCCGACCAGTTGCGATTGGCTGGCCAGCCGCCTCCGTAATTCCGCATTGGCCAGTTCCAGGCGCTCGCGATGCTCCAGGTTCTCGAGGGCCAGGCCCGTCTGATGCGCCACGACGACCGTGAAATCGAGGTCGTTGCGAGAGAAGAGGCCCCGCTGGGGCTGGCGATGGCATTCAATGGCGCCGCGGCAACTCTTCGGACCCGGTATGGGTACGCCGATACCCGTTCCCACCGGCGTCGCCGATTCGCTGATCCCCGCCCCCGCGGCCTGACTCATGTTCTCCACCAGGATCGCTTTGTTACGCTCCACCGCCAGGCTGGCCAGCAAATGAGCCTGAGAGTGCTCACCGCGTTTGCCCGCGCATCGCAGCCGCCCGTCCGCACCGACCAGCCAGAGGGAAACGGCATCCGCCTGGATCCCATCCATCACCGCATCAATCGCCGTCCGAGCGAGCGTATCGCAGTCGCTGTGCCGATGCAGCAGGTTGGCCAGCCGGCACAATACCGCCGAATCGCGCACGACCCGCGCCATCGACTCGCTGACACTCTGCTCGACCAGCCCGCCGCGCTGGTCACCCGGATGGCGCGAAACGCTCGTCGTCGCGCGAAACACCGACGTCTGAACGTCGTTGCCGCGCGGCATCGCCGGATCGTGCACCATCAACATCAGCCGGTCACCGATGCGAATCAGATCTCCGGACTCGAGGACCGTCTGCTGGATGATCTGCGAATTGACCAACGTCCCGTTCAGACTGCCGCAGTCTTCCAGGTGCCAATGCCCACCGCGATGCACCAGGCGCGCGTGCATGCGGCTGGCCCGGTCGTCATCGAGCTGCAAATCGTTCGAGATGTGCCGTCCCACGGTGAAGGCCCCGGCGCTCTCATCCAGTTTCAGCGTCGTCCCCGCGTGGGAACCATTGAGCAAGACCAGCGAAAACGACACGGTTTCTCCCCCTCCGCGAGCTCGCAGACTTGACCGAGGCATTGTTTGGAATCTGAACAGAGTATACACCGGCAGTGTATGAATTTCAGGCGCTCAAGGAATTGGCGTCCGGCGATATTACCCTCGTACATTCGTCGCAACCATTTACTCTATCGTATCTTGCGAATCATTTTCCAGTACACGCCAGATCTTGGCCCCGACGTTGCATCTCTACCGCAAACGCTGCACCGGTGTCGCCGCTCCCAAGGGACCAGCAGCGAGGCGCGAGTAGCCTGCGTCTGCGAGTTAAACGACTGGTCCACGCGCGAACTTGTGCGCACTAGCCCCGACCATTTTGCCCTCCGGGGGCGTTCCCATATTCAAGCGCAGCCGATGCCTGAGGCGTGGGAGGACGGCCGGTCCCGGGAAGAGCCGGCCTGTCCTCCCTTTTTTAT
Source organism: Pirellulaceae bacterium (assembly GCA_050186685.1). Lineage (GTDB taxonomy): Bacteria > Planctomycetota > Planctomycetia > Pirellulales > Pirellulaceae > CAZFLF01. The sequence goes on along the minus strand of JBFWYF010000186.1, from coordinate 5,272 downwards.
TGCGCCGGGAATGCCTGTCTTATGCCGCCAGCTCATCCGCACTTGCAGAGCCCGGACAACCACCGCTACAATACCCCCCATCTCAGCGAGTTCGGGGCTAAGCTGTGGGGATAGATAGCGCGATGCGATGCGACGTGGTGGGGCGCGGTTCCTGAGCCCGGAACTATCGCCCAGTCTCACCTGGACGTGGGGAGCCAAGCATGCACAACTCCGACGGCTCAACTGGCGGTCGACGTGCTTTCACTCTGGTCGAACTGCTGGTGGTGATCGCCATCATCGGGTTGCTGATCTCCTTGTTACTGCCGGCTGTTCAGTCCGCCCGCGAGGCAGCGCGGCGGATGCAGTGCTCGAATCACCTGCGTCAGCTGGCATTGGCCACTCACAACTTCCATGATGTGTACCGCCATTTGCCCCCCGGATCGGTAACGCATCCGTACGTGACTCCGGCCCCCGCATGGACCGCCGCCAATTTCTCGAACGGTACGCACTTGGGTGTCTTGGTCTATCTGCTGCCCTATCTCGAACAAAAGCCTTTGCAGGACCGCATCACCGCGGAGCTGAACATCGATCTCGTCCCGCCGAACGCGGCAGGCGAACGGTACCGATCCCTGTGGATCAACGACCCGGGTACGTGGAATGTCGCGCAAGCGAGGATCGTTTCCTTGGTATGCCCGTCCGCCAATCCCTATGCGAGTTCCAAAGGGATAATCGTAGCGCAGCAGTTCTACGGCGGGGCATTTCGCGGCGGCAGTCTCGGCAACGCGGTGGTCTCACCCAACCCGCAGGCGTTCGGTTCGGCCGGGGAATTCGGGCGCGCGAACTACTTCGGTTGTGCGGGATACGCGGGTGACTCTCCAGCCGACGCAGGCAACGCCAAGCTCAAAGGACTGTTCGGAGGTCGCAGCAAGTACCGGCTGGCCGACGTGCTCGACGGTACCTCGCAGGTCATCGCATTGGGCGAGGCCCTGGGGGGCTGCAATCCGCCGACCGCCGCGGCTCCGTGCCACGACCTGCACTACACCTTTACGTGGATGGGCGCCGGAGCTCTCGCATCCGGGTACGGACTGACTCCACGCTTCCCCACCGAGCGGTTCCCCTATTTCTTCGGACAGTACAGTTCCCATCATCCCGGTATCGTCCAGTTCAGTTTCGCCGACGGCTCCGTGCATGCCGTCGCCCGCACGATCAGCTTCAATACCTTCGTGCTGCTCACGGCGATGGCGGACGGTGCGATCGTCAGCTCGGACGCCATTCCCTGAGACGACACTTCGAATCCAGTTCCTGCGACCAACGAGAGCGGGAGGCAACCCTGCGATGCGTATTCAAGCCAGGCCTTTGGTCGTAATGATCGTCTGCATGCTGAGCGGCGTAGCGGCCTGCACTGCTCCGGCACCGCCCGCGGAACAGGTCACGCAAGATCCCAGCTTGCCCTCGATACCTCCTCTGGCGATCGAGCCGGCGCAGGAACTCACGCCCGCACCTGGTGCCGTTTCCCGTTCCCAAGTTTCACGCGGGGACAAGTCGTTTAACCCGTAGCCGCAGACGACGACGGAGTTCCCTCGCGCCTCGCCTCCGGAGCTGGCTGAAATCGCGGCCTGACGAGGCACCTGCGCCGAATGAATCGGCAAGGTCCTGTGGGGGAGGGAGCGAACCAGTTCAGGAAGATCGGCACTTTGCGCGGCAAGTCGCTGAATGGCCACGGCATCTCAGCGGAATCGGCGGAAGACGGCCCCCGTGGCAGCTGCGATGCTGAGCAGCACACCCAGTCCCAACAGTCGTTCTAACTGGACGCTTTCCACAGCATGCGCGGTGAGACTCACATCGCCTCTTAAGGTCAGGAAATGATAGGGGGTTCCCCGCGGTGCGAGATCGACGTCGAGGCTCTTCAGCCCACTGTCCGCCTCGGGATTCCTCACTTGGCCCGCCTGCCCTGCTTGGCCTGCAAGTGCGCCAGATAACGACGGGAGGTTCAGACGGTTCCCGATGGCGGCTGCGTCCGGTGCGGGAATCAGTCCGCCTGCAAACCCTCCGCCCCCGAATCGATCTTCGCCGGCGCTCTGCGGTTGTTGCTGCGATTCGAGGCGATAACGATACCGCTCGAGCTGCTCGCCACGTCCGGCCTGGGTAGCAGGACGAGCTAGCCGGTCACCCGCGGCCGGAGCTTCTTTGGCGGCCAAGTCCTTGGCTTCCTCAGCCAGCTGTTTTCCCAGGTCACCGATGGCCTTGCGTCCCGCCTCGTCGGCATCCGTTCCGACCGGTCCGCTCTCCGCTTTCTTATCCTGCAGTCCCGACAGGGGAAGACCGAGCGAGGCGGAGGGTGCCTGACCTTTCGCCTGCAGCTGGTTGCCCTTAATCCAATCCAAGTTGAACGCTCCCTCGCGCACCGCGGAATTAGAAGCCGAGGCAGAGGACGGCGCGGACGCGTCCTGCCGGAAGTTGCGGGGAAGCTGGGACACGACATTCTTCGACCGCGCCACGCGCTGCGACTCCGTCAGCTCGCCGAGCATCGCTCGGTTGTCGCCTTGCTTTGCCGTTTCTAGCCCTTCCGCTACGGCGCCTCCCTCTGCGTAAGTCCGGGCCTGGCGTAACAGCTCCGCTGTATTCGATAGCTCTCGGCGCAGGTACTCGTTGTTGTCGTACCAAGGATACATGGATCCGCTGTTATCCAGCACCGTGTCCAGCTGTTTGAGGTTATTCGACGCTCGCATTCGCGAAAAATCGTCCGAGCTGGAGTTCATGTAACCCAGCAGCTGCTCGATCTGCTTGGACTGGTAAGACAGGAGCCCCGCCATCAGGTCGCCTTGCTCTCGTGGCTGACCGAGGTTGCCTCCGAATCCGAACCAGCGGAACGTGGGTGGCAGTCGGAGTTCGATCTGGCTCTGTTCGACCTGGATGTTGACCGTTCGGAGGAACGGAAAGGCGGTGGCGCTGCCCCAGCCGGAGATTCGCAATTGCCCGCCGTATTTCAGCCCTACTGCGTAGTCGAGATCACCAGGCGCAGTCTTGATCAGGGGAATGCGTGCCCGCGGGCGATTGGCGCCTGCGGCAACCGCTCCGGGTTGCACGGCGACCCCGGCGACGCGGGCCGTCCACAGCTCGGCCCCCTCCGGCAACTCCACTTCCAGGAACTGCTCCGTCTTGTTATCGACCCGATACTCCTGGACGCCACGATAGGCTCCTTGGGCGTCGACCAATAGCAGCGTCTTGGCGAGCCCGATGCGAGCTCCGGCTGTCTGTACCGCCGCGCGTCGGCGCGTCTCGATGGCCAGGCGCGGGGCGGGGGCCTCGCTCCGTACGGCATAGGCTTGCGTGATCCGATCGCCGAGGACGGCCGTCAGCCGGCCCCATTCGGACTGCTGGCGATTCAGCTCCAGCACCTGTTCCGCAGCCGCGACGATCACCTCGTCTCGCCCGGCACTCTCGACGACGACAAAACGCTGGTCCATGCGTCCTGTTTCGACTCGCGGGATCGGAAGCTCCTGGGATCCGTCGGCGAGCGGCCGATCGTGCGCCACGAGTACGATCAGCCGGTCGGTTACTTCGTCCTGTAACTCCAATCGAATGCGGATCCAGCCCGGATTGTCGGCCACGTCTTCGATGATCTTCTGGCGCAGCAGGGGTACGGAGATCCGTGCATCGCGCAGAAATGCGGGCAGCTGAAATTGGATCTCGCGCAAGCCGGCATCCTGGATGCTCCATTGCAGATAGACGGTATCTTCCATCGCGAATGGCGTCACCCGGACGTTGGTAATGGTCATGACGCTGGCGCGCGGTGTCCGCGGCGTGATCTGCATCGTCGCAGCGAAACCTGGGCGCGGATGAAACAAGGCGACGCGTGCCAGCGGCCGCTGATCCGCTCCGAGCCAACCGAGGACGCGCTCGAGCAACACACTCTCGCACCCGGCCAGGGATTCCATGCGCACGTCGTAAGCGGGATCGGCCAGCACCACGACGTGCCCGCTCTGCTCGTCCACGTTCCGAACCTGCAGGTGGGGTATCGCGAGGGTCGCGCCCTGACGAGCCGTCGTGCCGCGCACAATCAACGATGTCGAGCGTTGCCCCGTCGCGAAGTGAATCCGCAAGAGCTGGCCCCCGTCGGCCTCGTCAACGGTTATCCATTCCATTCCGGCCGGCCCATCGACTCCCTCGATCTGCATGTCCTCCGGCACGACACACTCGAGGCGGTAGCGCGGCCGATGGTCAACCTGCACGTTCAGCTTCGCTTCATAGAAGACACGACGCTCCCCCACCTTCAGCAGCGCCTGGGTGTCGATCGACGTGGCAGCAGGATACGGCGCGGCGGAGAGACGGAGATGAAAGGGGGTCGCCGCAAACCGGTAGGCCTGGAACGGGCGAATTCCCAACGGACTCTCCTCGGCCGTGTTGGCCAAGACCTCGCGAAAGACCTCGGCGGAGATGTCTCCGCGCGTCAGCCCTTCGGATACTTCGACACGCACATCGAGCAACGGGCTGCGCCGGAGCAGCAGCATTCCCTGATGCTGTGCCGCATCACGTACCGCGAGCACAGGTGACGCGAACGCGGCCATGGCCCCTTCCCCCACCGCGACGCGCTGAGCCAGCAGGACGTTTAGAACTTCCTGGCCGGCCGAGGGGCGAAGCAGGTTGACATCAACGACTTGTTGGTCGCCATCCACCGTGGACTTCCAACCTTTGACATTGGCACCTAATACTCGCTCGATGAGGAATTCGCGCGGAGCGGTCAACGTAAACGTGTCGCGCATCCCTTGCCGAGAATCCAGTTCCACGCGCCAGACGGCCCGCACACTGTCCTCCTGGATGTCGACGACGGCCTGGCTCGTGGCAGTCAAACTGGGATCGAATTGTCGCTCGGCGATCTTGGGCCGCCAACGCAGCTGGAATTGCCCTTGCGCACCGAGCGCCGCACGCAGGGTCTGGTCGGCCTCCGACGTCTCCCATTCCGTGGCAAACGCCGCTGGGCCCGGTTTCGTCTGGGTCCCGCGAGAGTTCGGAGCTGCGATGGCAACATCGGGCAAGGATGCATCGAGCCGCACTTCGGTATGCGCAGCCGGCACGACCAGATCGAGCGAGCCCCCTGCAGCGACCGGCAACTGGCCGTGGGCCGCGCGCCACCCGCCGTTGCGGCTGACGGGATAGCGAACGGTGAGATCGATCTGCCGAGTACCTGAGCCAGCCAGTTCCAGTTGTGCCGCCGGATCCGCCCGTTCAGCGGAGGTTTCCCCGGCCCTGGGCCGATTCGTGCGTGGCGGCTGAGGCGGCGACACCGGCGGTC
>JBFWYF010000185.1:0-10056 GCA_050186685.1 Pirellulaceae bacterium | reverse complement strand
GTCGATGATGGGCTCGGTCAATTACATGACCACCATCATCCAGATGCGAGCTCCCGGCATGACCATGTTTCGGTTGCCCCTGACGATCTGGGCGATGTTCATTACCGCCATCCTCCAGGCGTTCGCGCTCCCCGTGCTGACGGCGGCCGGCTTCATGCAGGTCATGGACCGACTGGTGGGGACAGGGTTCTTCATTCCGGAAGGATTGAGCGTCAATAACTCCGCGATGTACAGCGGAGGTGGTCAGCCTTTGCTCTGGCAGCACCTGTTCTGGTTCTATTCCCATCCCGCGGTGTACATCATGATCCTGCCGGCGATGGGCATGGTGTCCGACATCATCGCGTGTTTCGCCCGCAAGCCGATTTTCGGCTATAAGCCCATGGTGTATTCCATCTCCGGCATTGCGGGGCTGGGATTCATCGTGTGGGGACACCACATGTTCGTCTCGGGCATGAATCCCATTCTTGGCATGACGTTCATGGTATCGACGATGATGATTGCCTTGCCCAGCGCCGTGAAGGTGTTTAACTGGCTGGGGACAATCTGGAGCGGCCGGCTGCATTTCACGACGCCGATGCTCTTCGCGTTGTCGTTTGTGGCGATGTTCATCATCGGCGGACTGTCAGGCATTTTCATGGCGGCGACGCCGGTCGACATTTTTATTCACGACACCTATTACATCGTGGCTCATTTTCATTATGTGCTGTTTGGCGGCACGGCGATGGCGGTCTTCGGCGGCATCTATTTCTGGTTCCCGAAGATGTTCGGTCGCATGATGAACGAGTTCTGGGGGAAGGTGCACTTCTTCTTAACGTTTGCGTTCCTGAACGGGACCTTCTACACGATGCATCTGCTAGGTGCGGTCGGTTTCCCGCGGCGGCTCGCCGATCCGTACGATTACCCGACATTTGCTCACCTGCAGCCGATGAACCAGTTCATGACGATCTGCGCGATCGGCATGGTCGGGACGCAGATCATTTTTGCGGCCAACTTCATTTACAGCATGTTGTTTGGACCTCAGGTCGGCCGGAATCCGTGGCGTGCGAACGGACTGGAATGGTCGGCACCCAGCCCCCCGGGGCATGGTAACTTCGACTTCCAGCCACTCGTCTACCGCGGGCCCTATGAATACGGATCGCCCGAGGTCGACACGGATTACTATCCCCAGTGGCAACCGCCGCCCGAGGGCAAGGTGGCGCCGGTGCTCGCCGGGCATCATTGAGCCGCCGGGCATTATTAAGCCGAGCAGTTGGCACGCGGAGGGCGGGCCAGATTATTTCGAGAACACGCCGGGGATGCCGGTCCGGAGACCGGGTCCCGGCGACGGCAAGAGTGGGAAATGGCGGAGCAGAAGGACAAGCACGATCGGTACAGCGCTTGGCCCCACCGGGTAGCGCTTGCGGTCTGCTGTACCGCCTTTCCTTTGATCTGGGTCGGCGGCCTGGTAACGACTTACGATGCAGGGATGGCCGTGCCGGACTGGCCCAGCACTTACGGATACAATCTGTTTCTGTATCCGTGGCAGACATGGGTTGCCGGCCCGTTCGACCTGTTCATCGAGCATGGTCATCGATTGCTGGGGGCGACTGTGGGCCTGCTAAGCATCGGCTTGGTGATGGCCTCCTGGTTCACGCCTACCCACCGGTCGGTGGCGTGGGGAACCGTCGGCTTGCTGCTGCTGGTGGTGGCCCAGGGTGTGCTGGGGGGAATGCGCGTCCAGCTGGACGAACGGCTGCTGGCCCTGGCGCATGCGTGCTTGGGGTTGGCGACATTCGCGTATGCGGCGGCCGTCGCGGTCGTGACCAGCCGCTACTGGCACGACGAACGGCGGGCCGCTGCGGCAAGGGTGATGGACGATGCCCCGGCATCTGGAGCACAACGGACCGGGACACGGCTGCTGCGGTTGGCCGTGCTGACCGCGGGGCTCGTGTATGTACAAGTGATTCTCGGAGCCATGCTGCGGCACGTCCCCGTGGGGGCTTCGCCTACGTTCTTCCGCTTTGCCGTCCTGTTTCACGTCGTATTGGGCTGTGCGGTTCTAGTGCATGTCTGCCTGCTGGCGGTTCGCGGGTGGTCAGTGGCTCAAAAGAAGTCCTATGTCGGTACGCCGCTCGGAGCGATGGGGCTGCTGACGATCGTCCAAATTGCCTTGGGCGGCGCAACTTGGGTAGTCAAATACGGTTTCCCGTCATGGTTCGCGGACTGGAACCTGGCTGCACATTTCACGGTGCATGCCAACAGCCTGTGGCAGGCGCTGATCACAACGTTACACGTGGCCCTGGGAGCTGGGATTCTGGCACTGTCGGTTGTCCTTGCCCTGCGTACGTGGCTTTTTTTTCGGCTCGGCGAGCGAATTCGCGGGCGATGGGAAGCAAGTCGTCTCGGGACGCACCCGGCGGCGCGGGCCGAGGTGAAAGGTCTGGGTGACGGGGGTAAGGCCGTTCACGGCGACCTTCGCCGCCCAGGTCGCCGTCATCCGGCCCAATGGGATTCCCTGGAGTTGCGAAAATGAGTACGACCAGCTTGATCGTGACGATCGAGCGCCCGTCTGTGGCTGCACAGTTGGCGGCGGTTGCCGAGCTGTGCAAGCCCCGGATTGCGGTGCTGGTGCTGGTGGCGGTCGCCGTGGCGTACTGCGTGGCCAGCTGGGGGCAGCCGCAGCCCTTCGAATTGTTGCATGTGCTGATCGCTACAACGCTGATTGCGTCGAGCGCCAGTGCTTTGAATCAATGTCTGGAGCGAAAGCTCGATCTGCTTATGCCTCGTACCGCGGATCGTCCGTTGCCGGCGGGCCGGCTGACTCCGCGAGCCGCCTGGGCGTTCGGTGGCGCGACATTTGTAGCAGGGCTAGGATATTTTTTGTGCGTAGTGGGTCTCGCCTCCACGGCTTGGGCACTCGCCACGTGGGTCCTTTATGTGTGGGTCTACACTCCCGCCAAGACACGGACGCCGACCAATACGGCGATCGGCGCGGTAGCGGGGGCTCTGCCGGTCATGATTGGCTGGTCGGCCGCACAGGGCGCTTACGATGTTCGCGCCGGTGCGTTGTTTCTGCTGCTCTTCCTGTGGCAGTTTCCGCATTTCATGGCGATCGCCTGGCTGTACCGCGAGCAGTATGCTCGGGCAGGCATGAAGATGTTGCCGGTCGTGGAGCCAACAGGCGCGCGTGCCGGAGTGCAGGCCGTATGGGCGGCGCTGGCCCTGATTCCGGTGAGCGTCGTCCCGGCACTGTTCTCGCCGAGCTCGGGTGCGGCGGCGTACGCCGTGTTGTCCTTGCTGCTGGGGCTGGGGCAACTGGTCTGTGCCGTCGAGTTTTGTGCGACGCGCTCCGAACGCTCGGCACGGAACCTCTTGCGCGCTTCACTGGTTTATCTCCCCACCGTATTGCTGTTGCTGGTCATGGTGCCGTGGATCTAGGGGCTGGTCACGAGAGCCTTCGCGCAGTGGAGGCTCGGCGCACTGCGAGTCATTTCCGGCGGGTACCGCACAAGGACAATCTGAGTTAACTAGAAAAAGGTGTTTGATCACGATGTCCGCGCAAGCACACGCTCATGCCGAACATGGCCACGGCCATGTCAAGTTTGAATACCAGCCCGCGTTGCCAATCAATAATGGCAAAGTGTTTCTGTGGCTGTTTCTGTCGACGGAAATCATGTTTTTCGCGGCACTGATTGGCACCTACATTGTGATTCGCTTTGGCGCACCCGGCATGTGGCCGCGACCTCACGACGTCCACTTGCTGGAGTGGATAGGTGGTATCAACACCACCGTGCTGATTTTCTCCAGCGTGACGATCGTGTTGGCGCTCGAAGCCGCCCGGGCGAACAAACGGTCCTTGATGCAATTGGCCCTGGTGGTCACCTTCGTCCTCGGGTTGGCCTTCTTGGGCGTCAAGATGTATGAGTATGGCTCCAAATTTTCGCATGGGATCTATCCGAGCATGCCGCGGAGCCTGCTCTACGACAAGGCCGACATTTACTACGTGGCTGCTGTCCGCGATCGACTGAGCCAGATCGTCGACGGATACAATGCCGACGAGGCGAAGGCGACGGCGCTGACAAACGAGAAAGCGACTTTGCCCGCGGACGCCGCAGAACGCCGGCAGACCATTGAACGCGAGTTGGCATCGATCCAGAACCTGGAAGAGCGAAAGCAGCAGAAAGAGATCGCCGAACCTTTGCTGAACGGCCTGGCTCGATGGACAGAGTCCTTTGCCGCCCGATCGAACGACCCGGTCAAACGCGACGCGGCGATGCAGATCCTCGCATACCAGATCTATCCGCTGCATCACCATGACGTGGAGCAGGTTGTCCACCACTTCCAGGAGGAAGAGAGCCTGGATCGGCAGCGGGAGAGGGGCGAGTTGCTCGAGAAGCAAGCGCAGCTGCAGCAGGAAGTCGCGGCGCTGACGGCTCCAGCCAAGCCCGCGACCGACGGGAATGCGTCTGCGGCATCAGCGGACTCTGCGGCCCAAGCAGTCGAGAAGGGACAGGCCCTGGACGCCGTCAATGCCCGCCTCAAGCAGCTGGATGCACGCGACAAAGCGCTGGCATCCGTCGCTTCCCTCGCAGGCGGTCTCAATGAAGCCTATCCATGGCTGCGATTGCCGATCATGATCCCGAACGGCAACATGTGGGCCAGCACGTATTTTCTGCTGACAGGGTTCCATGCCTTGCACGTGCTGGTTGGGTTGATTGTGTTCGTCTGCGTGTTGTTGGCCACGATGAGCCGACCCGCGCGGGCCTGCGTGAATATGATCGAGAATACCGGTTTGTACTGGCACTTCGTCGATCTCGTCTGGATCTTCTTGTTCCCGTTGCTTTATCTGTTTTGAACGAACCGTAGGAAATGCCATGAACGAACATGCAACGCATGGTGCGACTGGACATGATCCGGCCGGACATGAGGCTGACCACGAGCACGAGCACGAGCACGAGCACGAGCACGGCCACGGCGGTATCGGCAAGTACCTGGCGGTAACCGTGGCACTGATCATTCTGACCGCCATATCGTTTACTGCCGGCAGTTCGCCCGCGATCATGGGCACACCCGCCGTCGGCTGGACGATTATGCTCGCCGTATCCTGCTGCAAAGCCCTGCTGGTCATGCTCTTCTTCATGCACCTGTTGTGGGAAGCGGACTGGAAATACGTGCTGACGATCCCGGCGAGCATCATGAGCGTCTTTTTGCTGCTGATGCTGGTGCCTGACATTCTCGGCCGCACGGCGAAGTATTCGGAAGAGCGGTGGCTCCAGGCGCCGGTTCCCGCCCAGGTGTCTCCTGAGGGGACGGACGAGAACCGCAAGAGCGACCTGGGCCATCCGACAGGAGAACTAGCGCCCCAGCATTAGGCGTTGGGGCGCCCACGAGGGGAGGGGCCCATGTTTCGAGCTTTCATAGCGATTCTCGCGTCGTTGCTGTTGATCGGGGGCCTGTCGTTGGCCGCGCTGGCCATTGGCATTGGGCGGCAAGATGCAGTCGGCACGCCATCCGGCGGGACCTCGGCATCGGCGGACCTGCATCCAGCGGCCGATTCCCAGTGGCTGACGAGCTACGTCTTGACCGAACGCTCGGGTCGTCCTTTCGCATCGAGCGAATTGGCCGGCAAGGTGCACGTGGTGAACTTCTTTTTCACCTCCTGTCCCACGATCTGCCGTATGCAGACTGCGGCGGTCCAGGACCTGGCTGAGGAGTTCGGCCCTCAAGGCGTGAAATTTCTCAGCATCACCTGCGATCCGGACACGGATACGCCTGTCCGGCTCGCGATTTATGCCAAGCAGTTTGAGGCCGACCCGGAGCATTGGCTGTTCCTGACCGGCGACCTGGTTTACCTGCGCCGCGTCGGCGCCGAAATGTATTTTTTGCCGGTCGACAAGGGGACGCACAGCGAATCGCTCCTGTTGCTTGACAGGGCGGGAAAGATTCGGGGCCGTTTCAGCTGGAAACAACCCCAGCAGGTAGCCGACATGAAAAAGATGATGACCGAACTGTTGGCGGAATCTCCCGAAGAGGCCGCGAGCCATGCGGCGAAGCCTCCGGCCCCGGCAGCCACGCCCACAGAACCGGCCGACAGCGAGTCGCCTGCCTTATAAGGGGATACGAGACTGCGTACCCGATTTGTGAGTAGCTCCGGCCACGACGGTGATCCCCGATGCGCGACGTAGTCGGCTACCTACCGCACGTGAACGCCACGTTGAATCTCTGCGCGACGATTCTGCTGGTGAGCGGCTGGTGGTTGATCAAGCGCCGCCGGGAACAGGCGCACAAGTGGGTGATGCTGGGCTGTTTTGCTGTGTCCGTTGTGTTCCTGGCATCGTATCTGACGTATCACGGATCCCTGAGGGCCATGGGATTACCCGAGAAACGGTTTCCAACGAGTACTGCGACTCCCATCCGTTACGCGTACTATGCGATTTTGATTTCTCATGTGGTGTTGGCGGCCACGATCCCGGTCCTGGCGTCGGTGACGATTTACCTGGGCTTGCGGGACCGGCGTGCGAGCCACCTCCGATGGGCCCGCTGGACGTTTCCCCTGTGGCTGTACGTATCGATTACCGGGGTGATTATCTATGTGATGCTCTATCAGCTCTTTGCGACATAGGATCGACGGCAGTAGACTGAGCGGGTCCGGCAGCTGGCCGGACATCCCTTTGAGGACCGAGCGAGGTGTGACCATGAAGACGAGCCGACGGACATGCGAGGCGTTCCCACGGACACCGGCGGCGGGCATCCGCTGCGGAGTCATCCTGGCGCTGGGGCTTGCCATGTTATTCCTGGTGCCCGTTGCGGACGCATGCCCGAATTGCCGCGAGACGCTGGCGGGAGAACCGGACGGGTTGGCCCGTGGATTTTTCTGGAGCATTCTGTTCATGCTCTCGATGCCGTTCCTGATTCTGGGCGGGTTGAGCTCATATTTTTACTGGGAAGTACGCCGGGCCCGTCGCATGGCGGCAAAGGTGGCCGGCGCCGCCGTCGGCAGTCCGTTTGCCCATGCGGCGGCCGCAGATTCCGGCACGAAGGCGTGGGAAGGCAACCATTCGTGGGAAGGCAACGAGTCGTGGGAAACCGCTGATGAGTGCCTCGCGGCCGAGGGTTCCCATGACGTATCAGACGCGGCTCACCCGCGGCACGAGGAGTTGCAGCCGAGCGCATGAGTGAAGCCACGTTCGAACTGCTCTGTGCGCATCAGCGCGAGACGGCGCTGTTGCACTCGGTTGCCGAACTGCTCGAGTGGGACGAGCGGACGATGATGCCGAGCGGCGCGGGACGCTATCGCGCCGAACAGGTCGCGTACATGTCGGGGCTCGTGCACAAGCGACGCACCGAACCCCGCGTCGGCGAGTGGCTGAGCGAACTCGAAGGTGGACCGCTGGCTCGCGATCCGCACAGCGATGCCGGTGCGACCATCCGGCAGCTGCGTCGTGCCTATGACAAGCTGGTCAAGGTGCCAGCGACGCTGGTCGAAGAGCTGACACGTACCGCCGTGTTGGGCCAGCAAACGTGGGTCGAAGCACGGAAACACGATGATTTTCGGTCGTTTGCCCCAGTGCTGGAGAAGATTATCCGGCTCAAACGCCAACAGGCCGAAGCGGTAGGCTACTCGCGCTGTGCGTACGATGCGTTGCTGGACGATTATGAGCCCGGAGCCACCACGGCGGAGATAGCGCGGGTGCTCGGCGAATTCCGCGAGGAATTGGTTCTGCTCGTTGCTGCGGTGGCGCAAAGTGGCCGCAGCCCGGACCTCACGATCCTGCGCCGCCATTATCCGCAGGCGGCACAGGAGCGATTCGGGCAAATGGCCGCGACAACCGTGGGCTTTGATTTCCAGCGAGGCCGTCTGGATGTCACGCATCATCCGTTCTGCTGCGAGCTGGGGCCGGACGATTGCCGTATTACGACGCGTTACGACGAGCATTTCTTTCCCTCGGCGTTCTTCGGCATCCTGCATGAAGCCGGGCATGGCCTGTACGATCAGGGATTGCGCAAAGAGCAGTACGGCCTCCCTCCGGGCTCGTTCGTTTCCCTGGGGATCCACGAATCGCAGTCGAGGATGTGGGAAAACTTCGTGGGACGGAGTGCGCCGTTCTGGCAGTATTTTTTCCCGCAGGCTCAGCAGGCTTTTCCGCTGGCGCTGTCCGATGTGTCGCGCGAGCAATTCTATTTCGCGATTAACGATGTACGACCGTCGCTGATTCGCGTCGAGGCCGACGAAGCGACCTATAATCTGCACATCATCGTGCGATTCGAGCTTGAGCAGGCGCTGATCAATGATCACTGCCCGGTGGGTGACCTGCCGGGAGCCTGGCGATCGAAATATCGAGAATATCTCGGGATCGAACCTCCCGGCGACGCGGACGGGGTGCTGCAGGACGTGCACTGGAGCGCGGGCCTGTTCGGTTATTTCCCGACATACAGTCTCGGGAATCTCTATGCAGCGCAGTTCTTCGAGCAGGCCGACCGGGAGTTGGGAGGGTTGGAAGCACCGATTGCCCAGGGAGATTTTCGAGGACTGCTCGGGTGGCTGCGGGACAAGATCCATACTCCGGGGCAGTGCTATACGGCGGGTGAGCTGGTTCAGGCGGTGACGGGCCGGCCGCTGTCACCTGGCCCGCTGCTGCACTACCTCCGTCGAAAGTTCCACGATCTGTACGAGTTGGACGGAGAGTAGCGCGGGCGAGCCGTGCGGAACAAGCCGTCCGCCTGAGGCCGCCCACGCTCGGGCGAGCGTGGCCACGGTGCTATTTGCCGCCGGCCAGCCAGCGGGCGACGTGTCCCCAGACGGTCAGAACACCGATGATCGCCAGGACCGTTTTTCCCTGATCGAACGGCGTCGGGCCGGCGACCTTTTCCCAGTTCCAGCCGCTCGATGAGTCGTCGCGAGGAGGCAGTGGCGTGTACACGATCGGCGGCGATGAGTCGTCCTCGGGTGCAGTTGCGGAGGGATCCACGCTGAGTCCGCGGGACGCCGCTGGCCAGGACGATGTTTCGGGTGCGATGACGGGCGTCGTCAGGGATCCGGGAGTCAAAGGGGCCAGTGCTGCTGGTCTGGATGCGGATGCCAGGGCCGTGGGAGGCGAATTGTCCGCCGGCATTGGCGGCGAAGTTGGCGGCGCCGTGCCAAGCATGGCGCGCTGTGGGTCGGCAGGCGGATCGGCTGCGTCGAGCAGCGGCCAGATCGATGCCAGGAACTGCCGCACGCGCCCGCAGTAGCTGCCCGACGTCGATCCTCGGCTGGCGCCGAACAGCACGCCAGCAAGCTCTCCTCGGTCATTCAGGATGGGGCCTCCCGAGTCGCCCTGCCGTGCTTCCGCGGATACCTCAACGATTTCATAGGGATGTTTGGTTGAGGGCGCGACGTACTGCGTGCACTTACCCAATGCCGACCGGTAGTCCCCTGGCCCGTACCCGGCAATGGTCAGCGCGTCGCCGGGCTGGGGAGCGATCGTCGAGATGGCGAGCGGTTCGGTCTGCGCTCGCCAGATCAACAGGGCGGCCAGATCCCAGTCGCGATCGGTTTTGATGACGGTTGCGGCCGAGCGGAATCCGTCGGGAAACACCGCCTCGATCTTACCCGCAGCCTCCCGCACGACGTGCCAGTTGGTGATGACGAGGCCGTGACGTTCGCGCGCGGCAATGTAGCTGCCCGAACCATGAGCTTGAGCGTGTTTCTCCTCCACGATGATCCGCACGACGGCGGGATGGGGGACCGTCGATACCGAGGTGGCGATCGGACGGGGAATATAGCGAAACAAGTTCTGCGGTTCGCGCGATAGCGATTGGCTGTCTGCAAGCGCAGTGCTCGGAACACACCACGCGAGCAGCACGCAGGCCAACGCCAGCAGCAGCGTCATGGCGCACGGGCATCGTGGGACGACGGAGCCGTCTAGCCGGAACGGGGCCATGGTACGCCTAGCGAGGTTTGTCTCGACGAATCGCTTCGTTACGGCGGATCATCTCGATCAGCCGCTTGCGCAGCTGCTCGCTGATGATCTCCTGGGGCTTTTTTGCTTCGCAGGCGCGCGTTTGTTTGACAGGTTGCTCCACGATTTCCCCTCC
>JBFWYF010000184.1:0-10062 GCA_050186685.1 Pirellulaceae bacterium | reverse complement strand
ACGCCGCGCGCCGCCACAGCGATTCGCTCGACTTTCCGTACGTGTGGTGGGCGCACGGCCAGGATGCGGTCATCGCTTTCCTACCGTCGTTGGACATCGAAGTGCTGGCTGCGAGCGATGCGCAGCTGGAGGAACGGCTCGTACCTCAGATCCGCGCCGCGCTGGCGCGGCGCGACGCTTCGGCGTCATTGAGGGACCTTGTCCACTTGGCTCGGTTCGGCGGTCTGCGGGTGAAGACGCTTCCGTTGTCGTTGCGGGTACCTACGTTGAAGCAGGCCGCACTACGAGCACATGCGGCCCAGCAGCAACAACGGTCGGTGCTGAAGCAGGTTGCGGTGCGACTGGGCGGCAGCCGACACGAATCAGTCTACGAACGGGAAGGTGAGTTGCGGCAGCTGGCCGAGTACCTCGCCGGCCGGTCACCAGCGAGCGTGCTGCTCGTGGGACCCTCGGGGGTGGGAAAGTCGGCATTGGTGCGGGAACTGGCGCGGCGCCGATCGCAGTTTGGACTGGGCGACACGACGATCTACGAGACAAGCGGCTCGCGATTGATCGCCGGCATGTGTGGATTCGGGATGTGGCAGGAACGATGCCAGCGGCTCGTTCGAGAACTCGCTCGCCAGCGCGCCGTAATCCATCTCGGATCGCTGATTGAATTAATGGAAGTGGGTAAGAGCGAGGCCAATCCACTCGGCTTTGCGGCGATGTTGCGACCGGCCCTGGCGGGCGGCGAGGTGCTGGCGGTGGCCGAGTGCACGCCGGAGCAGTTTGCGGTGCTCGAGCGCGAGGATTCTCAACTCGCGGATGCGTTCACCTGCCTGGACATCCCTGCGACCGGCCCAGCTGCCACGCGTCAAATCTTGTCCCGCGTGGCCGGCGCGATCGTACCGGGCGGCATCGACGAACAGGCACTCGACCAGCTCGACCTCCTTCACCGCCGGTATGCCACCTACAGCGCAGCGCCCGGCCGCCCGCTGCGGTTTTTAAAGAACCTGCTGGCGGACCGACCCCCGAACCACACGCTCGATGCATCGGACGTCACAGCGGCCTTTTCGCGCGAAACGGGCCTGCCGCTGCTCATGCTGGATGATGACCATCGCTTCGATCTGGACGCCACTCGACAATGGTTCGGCGAGCGGGTGATGGGCCAGCCCGAGCCCGTCGAGGCCGTGACCGACCTGTTGGCCGCCGTGAAGTCCGGGCTGTCCCGCGTCGGCAAACCCATCGCCTCGTTTCTTTTCATCGGCCCGACAGGCGTCGGCAAGACTGAGATGGCCAAGGCGCTGGCCGAGTTCCTCTACCAGGACCCAGGACGAATGATCCGGTTCGACATGAGCGAGTTTCGCAGCTCGTTCGCCGTCGAACGGCTGATTGGCGGTTGGGAATCGGGTCCGGGGCAGTTAACGCAGAAAGTGCGCGACCAGCCGTTCATGGTGGTCTTGCTCGACGAGTTCGAGAAAGCTCACCCTTCGTTCTATGACATCCTGCTGCAGGTGCTCGGCGAAGGCCGCTTGACCGATGGTGCGGGCCGCGTCGCCGACTTTACCAACTCTGTCGTGATCATGACGTCGAACCTGGGCGCTGAGGGTTTTCGCCGCACGGGCCTGGGATTCGCTGGAGCGGGTGGCCAGCGCGCCGAGGCACGCGACTATTTTGACCGCGAAGTTCGAGCCTTTCTACGGCCCGAAATGTATAACCGGATCGATCGCATTATCCCGTTTCTGCCGCTGCTGGAAGAGACGATGGTGGCCATCGTGCGGCGCGAGCTAGATCGGCTGATTCATCGTGACGGCTTGCGCAGCCGCGATGTGCGGTTCGAGATCGGGACCGACGTAGCGCACTGCCTGGCTCGCCGGAGTGGCGACCCGCGCTACGGCGCCCGACCGCTCAAGCGCGCGATCGAGCGCCGGCTGACCGCCCCGCTCGCTCAGCGTCTGTGCCAGTACGAAGTCGAGACTCCACTCACTTGCCAGGTCGCGGTCGTCGACGACGAACTGCGCGTGGAGGTGATGGCCGCTGCATCACGGCCCCTTCTGGCGCCCGCTGCCGACGCCCAGCATCCGTCCCATGACGAGCTGCACGCGATCAGCCACTTGCGGCGCCAGGTTCAGAAATTCGAGCGCAGCGCACTGCTCCTGCGACTTCGCAACGAGATTGACCGCTTGAAACAAGTGCACGAGCACCGCGCCCGCATGGCCGCCCGTCGAGGCAAGCCGCTGCGTTTCTCATTCACTCCGGAACAGTCGCGGCTCCTGAAGTGCGAAGAACTGCTCGACGAGATCGCCAGCCTCTCGCGCGTCGTCCGCGAGTTGGAGGATCGCGCCCTCGGGGCCCATTACCGCGGGACATCTATCGACCGGGTGCGGCTACTCGAAGGCCGGCGGCAAGCGGAGCAGACGTTGCACGAGCACTTGTTTGCCTTATATATGAGCCAGCAAGGCACCAAAGGCCGGTTGTCCCTCGCCGTCTTCGCCGCCGAGCTGGACTCCGTCGTCGAGCTCGTGCGATCCTACGAATCCATTGCCTTGCGGCATGGCACCGACGTGCAGCGGTACTGGCTGCTACGGCCAGGGGCCGGCCACGAACAACAGACGTCCGCTCTCGCGTTCCGACTGGCGAACCGCCAACAGCACACTGGCGAAACCCGACAGGAGGTCTTGGATGTGCATCACCGAGGTGCCGCCGAGTTCTACCAATGGAACGCCGGGGTCGTGGGCCTGGCCTTACAGCTGAGCGGAGACCGGGCCGCCGCATTGCTGGAAACGGAGGCGGGCCGTCACGAGTTCCGACGAGGGCCCGCCCAGCCCGTCAGCTGTTATGTCGAAACCGTCCTGGACCGGCTGGTCCACTACGCACCGCCCGCCGACGTCGGCCGAGCTACCGCCTTTCGCGACCTGGCCGTCCGACGCACGTACGATCAGGACCGGGAGATCTGCCAGGACCCGCAACTTGATCGGACGATTCGGACGCGCGGCCAATCGCTGGCGGAAACCTTGGAGCTGGCCATGACCGATAACCTGACGCGGCGCATCTGGAGCCTGCTGGACTGATGCTGCTCTCGATTCCCATCTATGTCGACGTGCGACGCACCCAGGGCGTGCAAGTCCACCACTGTCGTCCTCTGTTGTTTCCCGGGCCTGGCGCCGACGACCCACAACTCGGCAAAGCGTTGACCAAGTTGCAGCGCCGCCTGAAGCCGTACCTCGACGCCCGCGGCCGCATGGAGCGCCATGACGAACTGAGCCTATGTGCGTGGTCCCCCGACCTCGAAACGCATGTGCTGAAAACGACTATCCCGCTGCGCGATCGCACGGCACGCTGCAAACTCTTGTGGGTCGTCCTGCGCTCCCTCGAGAGGCGAGTCGCTTTCGCACCCGCGCTGCCCCACCTGTGGCTCGAGGTGAGTGCGAACGAACGACTCGAAGACCGCGTCCAGGAGTGTCTGACGCAGTACTTCCGCGACGAGGAGAAGAACTCTGGGCCGTACGGAACACCGATACGGCCAGAAAACCTGGCCTTGCAGGGACAGGCCTGGGTCAGCTCGGTGGCGATCGACGTGCAAACTCGGATGCCTGACCTCAAACAGCAAGAGCGTCAGCTGGCGGCGTTGTTCGATGAGACTCGCATGGATGGAGGCGTCGAGTTACAGCGCGTCGGTCGGTGTCTCGACTGGCTTTACCCTACGGAGCTACCCGAGGCCATCGAACGTACCGCGGAGGTCGACCAGCTTGACCGGTTGTTCACTTTGCCAGACCGGCGGCCCGTGGTTGTCGTGGGCCCTCGCCTGGCCGGCAAATCGACCGTGATCTCCGCCTGCGTCCGCCGCCGCGTCCAACGCCGTCCCCGGCCGTTTCTGCCGCGGCACAATGTCTGGCTGTTGTCGCCGCAGCGGCTGATTAGCGGCATGATGTATGTCGGGCAGTGGGAGGGACGTCTCCAGGCCATTCTGCGCGAGGCCCAGCGTCGAAAACATGTTCTGTATTTTGACGACTTCCTGGGTCTGTACCGCGCGGGCCTCAGCCGGGATGCCAGCCTGTCAGTCGCCGACGTGCTGAAACCCTACATCATCCGCCGGGACGTTCGTGTCCTGGCGGAGATGACCAGCGAAGCCTGGCAGGTTCTGCAGGAGCGGGATCGCGGACTTGCCGACCAGTTCCACGTAGTACGCGTAAGCCCAACCGGACCGGAGGCAACTCTCCGGATCATGCTCGAGATTCATCGGCAACTGGAGGCGGAACACTCCGTCGAATTCGATTTGGACGCACTCCCCGCGCTGGTCGATCTGTTCGGTGCCTACGTCCGCGACACTTCCTTTCCGGGCAAGACAGCCGTCTTCTCCCGGCAACTCGCTCGCAAGCGGTCTGGCCGCACTATTACGCGAGAGGCGGTTCAAGAGGACTTTCACCAACAAACGGGATTGTCACTCGTTCTCCTGGATGACCGCCAGCGGCTTGATCGAGATGAAGCAGCCAGGCAATTGCGGACCCGCATCGTCGGGCAGCACGAGGCGATTCAGGCCGCCGCGGAAGTCGTCGCTGTGACCAAGGCTCGTCTGTCCGACCCCGCGCGACCTCTCGCGACATGGCTATTTCTGGGACCCACGGGTGTCGGCAAGACTCAGTGCGCCAAAGCGCTGGCCGAGGTGCTGTTCAGTGACGAGTCGCGGCTGCTGCGGTTTGACATGAACGAGTTCGTCACGCCCCAGGCCGTCGCCCAGCTGATCGGCACCTTCGACGAACCCGATGGACTGTTGACGGCCGCCGTGCGTCGACAGCCATTCTCGGTGGTCTTGTTGGACGAAATCGAGAAGGCTCACCCTGACGTTTTCGACTTGCTGCTGCAAGTCACGGGTGAAGGGCGTCTGACGGACGCGTTCGGTCGCACAGCGGACTTCTCACACACGGTCATCGTGATGACGTCGAACCTTGGCACTTCGGCCAGTCAGCCAGTCGGCTGGCAGCGTGATCCGGTCGGCGTACGCAGCGCCTGCATCAAGGCCGCCGAAAACTTCTTTCGTCCCGAGTTCTTCAACCGCATCGATCGCGTCATCCCGTTCGAGCCGCTTAGCCGCGAGGAAATGGGGCAGGTGGCTCAGATGGTGTTGAGTGAAGTCGTAGCACGGGACGGACTCGTTCGTCGGCGTTGCGTACTCCTGATCGAGCCGCCCGCACTGGAACGGATTGTCGATGCGGGCTATCACCCGCTTTTCGGTGCCCGAGCCCTGAAGCGGGCCGTCGAGCAGCAGATTGTCCAGCCCGTGGCGGCCAGCCTCGCCAATGTCTCGAGCGACACGCCGACGCTGATCGCCGTCTACCCGCAACCGGGTGGCATCACGGCGATCGGCCAACCGCTGGCGGGCGTTCCTTCGCCTCGAATGCATCCCGCATCTGAGTTCGCCCCGGATGAACAATGTGCGCGGACACGGGCCTTTCTTCAGCGACTTGCCGCGGACCTGGAGCGGATTCGGCAATCGTTCTCGGACACAGCGCCGGGGCTGTCGCCGGCTCGACTCCGCTACTATGCTTTGCGAGAGCATAGCCACCAAGTCCGGGAGCAAGTGCACCAGCTCGAGGACTCGATCCGCGTCCAGCGCCGGCAAGTCGGGCGTCCCGGCACGGCACCTAAGACTGCTCCGGAGCGTCCGCACGTCCGATCTGCCCACCGCGCGGTCCCTACGGCCCGGTGGATGCGAGATATACAGAGCGCACGCGACATTCACGATTATCTGCGCGAGGCGGCCACCTCGTCCGTCTCCGTCGAGCCTCTCGAACAACTGTGCGAGGCGTTGCGTCACGAAACGGCGCTGTTACATAGCCTGTGGATGGCGCAGGACGACGCGGAGCCGGTGTTGCTGGTGGCGCGCCCGCTGATCCCGGCGGCCGAAGACTGCAGCCGCCGGTTGCTGGCGGGCTTGGAGAGCGCTGCCAGCTACTTGTCTTACGCCGTCGAACGGCTGCAGGTGCCGAATCGACTTCGGCTCGCCGCGTGCCAGGTGTCGGGGCCCGGGATCGGGCCCCTGATCACGGGTGAGGCCGGCCTGCACCTGTTCTGCCGGCAACACGAGCAGCTGTTTCCGGTGCAGCTGTTGGTGCGGCCGACGGGATTCGGCGCTCCCGTGGACGTGGTGATCCGAATGTGCGCCGAGCGAGACGCCTGGCTCGACCGCGTAGCGACGGGTGCCGCCCAGCCCGAATCCGATCCCTGGCCATGCGGAGGCATTGTGCGGTTTTACGATGAGCAGGGCCCGATCCTGGACATCCCGACCGGCAGGTCGCTGCCGTCGTTCCCGAGCGGCGAGCAATGGAAGTCGCTGTGGCTGGACCGCCTCGCGCTCCCCAGGGAATGGGAGCTCTGAAATGGCGCACAAGTTTTCGGTGGCGATCTGGCAGGATTCTGGCGGCACGTTCACCGGGTATGTGCTTGACGGCCCCGATCTTCACGCTGTCGACCATTCGGCGGCGGGCGTGCTGACGCAACTCGAGAAGTACCTTGCATGGCACGGGCGCCAGGAGGGGCTGGCCCCCTCTTACTTGGAAGAGCTCCTACTGCGCGACCATCGCGTTCCGATTCGTCCGGCGTACGTGACCGGGAAATCGACCTTCCCTGTCCCTCAGACGTTCGAGCTGCGAGTCACCTGCGTCCACGGTCGGCGCCCCGACGGCACACGGCACTGTGTCCTTCCGACCCTGGGCCTGCGTTTTTCGTATCAGCCCGGTGAGCCTGTCGAGGAGCTCTTGAGCGAATCGGTCCAGCAGCACCTGGGCCGCTTGACGCCTCAGCAGCTCTCTCGCCTGTTGATGCCTCCCAGGTTAACGCTGGATGCGGTGTATATTCGCGATCGCGGCCGTGCGATGGGCACGCCGGTCGACCGCTGGCCGGCGATCGAGTCGGTGGCGGATGTCTTTCCGCGACGCAGCCGGATATCTGCGCGTGGGACGGCGATGCGGGACGCGGAGGTCCGGCGGCTCGCCGACCAGCTCCGGACAAGCCAGGCCTCTCTGCTGTTGCTGGGCGAGAGCGGCGTCGGCAAGTCGACGGTGCTCCGCGAGGCGGTCCGAACGGTCCTGCGGGAACACCGCCGAAGTCAGCGCCGGCGCGAACTCATCGACGCGACGCCGCCCCGATTCTGGTCCAGCAGCGGACAGCGGCTGATCGCCGGCATGAAATACCTCGGCCAATGGGAGCAACGTTGCGAGCAGGTGATCGAAGAACTGGCGGAGGCCCGCGGCGTCTTGTGCTTCGACAACCTCCTGGAACTCGTGCGGGTGGGCAGCGGATCCGACGCCTCGTCCAGCGTCGCGGCGTTCTTGATTCCCTACGCTCAGCGAGGCGAGATCCGAATCGTGGCGGAAGCGACACCACGGGAGCTGGACGCCTGCCGCCGGCTCCTGCCGGGACTGGCGGACGTGTTCGAGATCCTGCCGATCGCGCCCTTATCGGCGGCCCAGGCCCGCGAGGCACTGGCGAAGATGCTGGCCGAGGCGCGTCGCAACCTGCATCTAGTCGTCGACGACGGCGTGGTGGAACGTGTGTTGCAGCTGTTCCGCCGATTCCAACCCTATGCCGCCTTACCGGGGCGTGCGTCCCGCTTCGTGCGACGCTTGATCGACGATGCCATCCGCGACCGGCAGACGGTAACTCCGTCGCTGGTCCTGAGCAAGTTCCAGAATGACACGGGGCTGCCGGACGTCGTGCTGCGCGACGAGCAACCGCTGCGCGAGGCGGAGGTACTGCAGCGGTTTCGTGACGAGGTCCTCGGCCAGGAGGAGGCCTGCCACGCCGCCACCGCCGTCGTAATGGCGCTGAAGACGGGCCTGAACGATCCGCTTCGCCCGCTGGGCGTGTTGCTCTTCTGTGGCCCCACCGGCGTGGGCAAGACGGAGCTATCCAAGGCGCTGGCGCGTTTTCTGTTCGGAGCCGCCGCGGGCCCCGATCGGCTGGTGCGGCTCGACATGAGCGAGTACGCCGGTCCCGGCTCAGCCCACCGGCTGCTCGTCGCGCCGGACGGGCAGGTCAGCGACTTCATCCGCCGCATGCGCCGACAACCCTTCGCGGTCGTGCTGTTGGACGAGATAGAGAAAGCGGCCGGCGAGGTCCATGACATGCTGTTGGGAGTGCTGGACGAAGGCCGGCTGACCGACCGCTTTGGACGCACAACGCTGTTTCACAGCGCCGTGCTGGTCATGACGAGTAACCTGGGAGCGGAACGGGTGAGCACGATCGGTTTCGGTGGCGATACGCTTCCGCCCTTTGAACGAATCGCCCTGGACACGTTTCGTCCGGAATTCGTGAATCGCCTGGATCGGATCGTCACGTTTCAGCCGCTCAGCCACGACACCATCCGGTGTCTTGCCGAACGGGAACTGACTGCGATCGCCCAACGGGCCGGATTCCGGAAGGCACGGCTGCAATTGACGTGGAACGACGAACTCGTCGAGCGCATCATGGCCGCCGGCTATGCTCCGCAGCTGGGCGCCCGCCCGCTGCTGCGAGCCGTCGAACAGCTGGTCGTGACACCGCTCGCCCGCTGGCTGCTCGCACACCCACACACCACCGACACGACGTTACACCTTGCGATCGACGCCGCCGGACAGGTGCATCCATCCAGCTGAACCTCCCCCTCATCTCCGCGGCCTCTGCGACCTCTGCGGGAGATCCGCCGCCCCACCTCTCTGCGACCTCTGCGGGAGATCCGCCCTCCACCTCACGTCGCGAGCAGGCCGTGCACGACTTGACCGTAAAGGTCCGTCAGCCGGTAATCGCGCCCCGCGTAGCGATAGGTAAGCCGTTCATGGTCGATGCCGAGCAGATACAGCATCGTCGCGTGCACGTCGTGGATGTGCACACGATTCTCGACTGCGTAATAGCCATATTCATCCGTATGGCCGTACGCCAATCCGCCGCGCACCCCGCCGCCTGCCAACCACATCGTGAACCCCTGCGGATTGTGGTCGCGTCCGTCTTTGCCCTGGACGATGGGCGTACGGCCAAACTCGCCTCCCCACACGACCAGCGTGTCGTCGAGCATCCCGCGGGCTTTGAGATCACCGAGGAGCGCCGCGATGGGCCGGTCCGTGGCCAGTGCGTTCTTTTCGTGTCCGCTCTTGAGCCCGCCATGTTGATCCCACACATTCCCAGTCGACAGTTCGACATATCGTACGCCGGCTTCCGTCAGCCGGCGTGCTAACAGGCACTGGCGTGCGAAGGAATCCGTCTCCTTTCGACCGACGCCATACTGATCCAGCACGTGTTGCGGCTCGCGGCCGAGGTCCAACACGTCGGGGGCGGCCGACTGCATCCGGAACGCCAGGTCCACGGACTCGATGGCGCCCTGCACCTGCTCGTCTTGCTGCAGCCGTGCCAGGTGTGCCCGATTCACGGCCTGCAGCAACGCCAATTGCTGCTGTTGCGCGGCCTGGGGAATCCGATCATTCCCCAGGAACTGAATCTTCGCCTCGCCCAACTTCCCGTTGCTGCCGAGCGTGGTGGCTTGATGCATGGCAGGTAGGAAGGCGCTTCCATAATTGCGAGGTCCTCCATGCCCGCTCGACGGACTGATCGACACAAACGCCGGCAGATCGGGATTCTGACCACCCAGACCAAAGGACACCCAAGCGCCGACCGAAGGGCGCGCCATGTTATCGGTGCCCGTATGCAGCATGCTGACTGCCTGTCCGTGCGACTGGCCACGGCTGTGTACCGAACGGACGATGCACAAGTCGTCGATGTGGCGCGCGGTGAGAGGGAGCAGCTCCGAGACCCAGTTGCCGGATTCGCCGTGCCGATCGAACTTCCACGGCGACCGCAGCAGCTTGGGAATGGCATTGATATGGGCAGCCGGCGCAAACGGCAGCTCTTTGCCGTCGTCCTGCTGCAAGCGCGGCTTGAAATCAAATGTATCGACCTGGCTCGGCCCCCCATGCATAAACAGGAAGATGACCCGCTGCGCCCGGGGCGGGTGATGCGGCACCGGCGGGTTCCGGCCGGCTGCCGCATCAACAAGCCGGGAGCAGGTGCATGCCAGGCCTCCCAGGCTGGCAGCCGTGTGCTGAAGGAACGTGC
>JBFWYF010000183.1:0-10094 GCA_050186685.1 Pirellulaceae bacterium | reverse complement strand
GGGGCCCGGCGAGCCGCTGGGAACCGTGGGTGCGATCGCGTTCCAACCGCACGTCAACTCGATCCTCGAAGGACTGGATGTGGCGCGCGTCGAGGTCTTTGGCGCCTCACTCTATGCCGATCGGTTCGAGCTGAATGACGTGCGGATCACCTTGGACGGTACGATCTCTTACCCGGGAGACCAGGAAGGGAACCACCTGCTGCTGGTCGACGACCTGCAGGTTCTGTTCGATCATGTCATCGTGAATGGCACGTTCGATCCGCTACCGAACGCCACGCTCACAGCAGCCAACGTAGACGGAATTACGCTGAGCGCCGACACTGCCATTCTGCTCCCCACGTCCGGCGACCCGGCCGACGTACCGAACCGGGAATGCGACGCCGCCGGAAATCCTCTCGGGCAACTTCCGGAGTCCGCACGCGGAGTGGCCGTCGTGTCCTGCATTCGAGGCAACTACAACAGCGCCGCGGGCTCGTTCGCGCTGACGGCGATTATTTTTCGGGGCGATTGTTTGAACTGCTCGAACTGGAGGGCCAGGGAGCGACGTTGATACTCGACCCCAGTGCCCAGGATAGCGACACCTTCTTTGCTCTCAACAGCGGAATCCTCACAATGCCGTTGCTGCAGGACGATGGCGTCGCGTTGAGTGTCACGGATCTGAGGGGCACCGCGAATGGAATGCTGTCCTTACTGGAAGCGACAGCTGCTGCTCCGGGAGGTGTCTTGTCTCGATATGGGCTGGGTGGCATTTTGCCGGTCGATGTGACCGGCATTGAGATTAAGCGAGACGAGAACCAGGACGGGGTCGCCGATGGACCGGTCGTCTTGAACGCGGATACGGACGGTGATGGCGTTCCCGATCCCAGCTTCGATATCCTCGTCCGCGGCTATTTCGATTTCAGCCCGTTTGCTGCGACCGGCCTCACGCCATCCGTCACCATTGGTGGCGAGGCCCATGCGGCGGGAGCCGCACACACGTTTGACACGACGTTCCGGGTCAGCGACGGCCGTATACGCCCCTGGGACGTTGGCCCCATCACCATTGGCCTGACCGGCAGTCCGTTAGACGGGGTCGACATCGACGGCACACTGACGCTTGCCGGTTACCAGCAAGGAGCTTGGCAGCCGCCAGTGGCCGGGGCATTCACTGGAACGCTGACGACGGACTTGGGCGCCGATGCGGAGATGACGATCACGCTCGGTTCCGAAAGCCTGCTCGACCTTGACGACGACTACGCCCGCCTCGTACTGACCGGCGATGCCGCGTTTGACGCTAACGTCGATCAGACGTTTCTGGGTATCTCGATCGACAGCGCATTGCTGGATTTCGAACTCGTGCTGGAGGCGGCATTCACGCAACATGCTCCGTTTGTCGAGTTCACGCGGTTCGATGTGACCCTTGGCAGTCGCATCGAGATTGACAGGTTTTCGGCGAATCTGGCCGATGTCTTCGTGATTACGGCGTCTGATATCACGGTCTTCCCAGAGCCTATCGACGTCACGATCGATAGCGTGGCCTATCGTAAGATCGGCGACGTCGGGATGTTGGAAATCGACATCCCGTCAACGTCAGCCCTGCTTGGCCTGTCGGAGACCTCGATCGTCTTTTCCGACATTGTACTGCTGGAAGGCGCCGCGCCGGACACGCATGTGCTGCACATGGGATCGGTGCAATTGCTCGTCAGCGGGACACTGACGGCCGGTGGCGTGGAGTTGCTCGAAGTGGACAACCTGATGATCGAGTTCTCGGATGTGCGCGTCGACATCGGCAACTTTGCGAATCTGATCCATGGCTCAACGATCAGCTTGACGGACTTTGGTGCATTCGCGACTGGGATTCGCGCTAGCCTGGCGTCGGGCGTCTTGCTGCCGGACTCGCCGACCGTGACCGCCAGTGTGACCGGATTAGACGCCCATTTCGACGCCGGCGGCAACATGGTCTTCGAGATCGAGGCGGCGTCCGCGAGTCTGTTCGACGAGCTGTTCCAGTTTCACGTCACATCGCCGGCCGCCGATCCGGACAGTCCTGCCGCGCGCCTGCAGTTCGGGCCGGACCTTTCGCCCAGCAGCCCATTGCTCGAGGTGCTCGGCACGGCGTCTCTGAGCTTGTCCCTGCTCGATAACCGCGCGGTGACGCTGGGAGTGACCGGCCTTGCGATCACGCGCCAGGGCGAAGTGTCGATCCAGGCGGCGTCTGTGGGGTCGGCGACTCCGCCCGGTGCGCCACCCGTAGGCATCGGCGTGGCCCTGGGACTGGCCGAGGGGGTATTGCCGCTCGACATCCACTATCTCGAAATCGCCAGTTCCGGTTCCGACCCGATTTCGTTCAACGGGACGGACGCCAGCGTGACGATAGGCGACGTCGATATCCGCGTGGTCGGCCATTTCGACTTTTCCCTGTTCGACGGTTTGCCGTTCGATCCCGTGCTGAGCCTGGGAGGGCAGCAGGCTACCTCGGATTCGAACAGCACTTTCGAGCTGACGTTCCGGGTCCAGGATATCGCGACGCCTGCTCCGAAGATCCAGATTCAGGACACGGGGCCGATCGAACTGGGCGTGACGAACTTCGTGCTGGGACCACTTCGAATCGCTCCCGCAACCGTGACCCTGGGCGGGTTCGAGAATGGACACTGGCAGAACAACATCGGTCTGGACTTCGGACTGTTGTGGGACGGCGCAGACGTCGATCTGGGCGCCGGAGCGGTGGTAAACCCGCAACATAGCCGGTTGTATGGCCCACTTGATGCCGAGAACCCCAATCCGGGTGCGGCGACGCTGATCCTGGAAGCGGCGCTGGACGCCAGCTTCGCCACGGGGAACCTGCGGCTCAACCCCACGTCGGGACAGCTCGAATCCACTCCCGGCGCCACGGACAACTGGGGGGTTTGGCTTCGAGCATCTCGGACTGGCATTCGACGTGCGGCTCTCGATGCGATTCGATACGGAGAACGGATTCCAGCTCGAGCCGGCCGGCGAGAACGAACCGTTCCTCCAGCTGCGAGGCGCTAGCGCGATGGCGGTAGCTGCCGACTTCGGAGGGCTGCTGCGCCTGTCCGCCGCAGACGTTGCCTTCGACTTCGGGGCGTTTGCCGATGATGGCAGCGGAGGCGTCCTGGGAGGCCCCTTCCTGGAGATGGGCGAAATCCAGGTCGCCCTGGGCAACGTGGATGACGTGGACAATCCACTGGCGGGGCTGGGAGGCAGTGCGGGCAACTTCGCCATCGGTTGGATTCCGGACGCAGATCTGACTGCCATTCCGCCACAGGTGCCGTTTGAGTTCTACCAGCGGCCGGGTTTCTTTGTGTCGCTGACGCTGCCCGAGAACAGCGGGTTTGGTTTGCCGGACTGGCTGCCGCTCAATATCCAGGAGATCGGACTGCGGTTTCCCGACGCGTTTGGCGACCTCCTCCCCAACGGCGGCGGCCAGGGAGATCTCGCGAAATTCGCCTTCGATGCCCTGACAAATTTCAGCATCGTCTTCTCCGGTGGCCTGCAGGGAACCGACGGTGGTTGGCCAATCACGTTCGAGGTCGATGATGCGGAAGTCAACGTCGACTTGCTCGCTCAGTATGCCCGCGCGATTGTCGAGGAGGCGCTCAAGTCGGTGGACGCGAGCGAGTTGTCGTTTGTCGTCAACGATCCCGCGGACCTATCGCCCGAAGACGGCATCGATCAGATCACGGTCCGCGACCTGGTGCTGCGCGATGGTCCGTTGGCGGGCGTCCGAGCGCTCGGCCCCCGCATGCTCACGATCTTCGGAGACGGGATTGAGTCCGTCGGCGGCCGGACCTTTCCGCTCGACTTTGACGCGATCAACGTGGGAATTGAGCCGTTCAATATCGGCCCGATACAAGTCGGCGGAGGGCTGGGATTCGGACTCCTCGATATCGATACCGACGGTGATGGGACGGACGATTCCGACGTCCTGTTCGGCCGCGTGTTAGGCCAGATCGCTTACGGCGACATCGGGCTGGGGATCGAACTTGTTGTCACACAACATGGGCCGATCGGAGCGCGGCTGTTTGCGGGAGTTCCCGTACCCGTCGGTACGATCGTCGGTGCGCTGGTAGGTAGCGTCGTGCCGGGACTCGGCACCGCCATCGGCGCAGGTGCGGGAACCCAGTCGGGATTCATTATCACCGGGTTTCAAGGTGGACTGGTTTTCGACGGCGAGCCGTTGCCTGTGGTGCACGAGGCTGCCGAGATTCTCGGGGCTCAGTTTCAGCAGCCCTTGGACGTCGGCAACTTGGATTCCATCGCAGAGGCTACCGAACGCCTCTTCTGGACGCCCGACCCTCAGGCACCGAACGGAGTGCGCGTCTACGAATCACCGCGCCGTCCCTGGACGGAGGGCTTCCAGGTTGCGATCTCGGGCGTGCTCACCAATCTGCACGTGCACGGCATGATCGGACTGGAAGTTACGCTCGGAGCCAATGTCGGTTTTGGCGATCTGCTGGCGGCTCAGGGGGAACTGCCTCCGCCGGAAGTTCAAAGTGTGCCGGGCACGGATCCCGGCTTTCAACTCTACGGCATAGGCACCCTGGAAGTGATGGGCCAGGGATTGGCCAACGCCGCCGTCCTGTTCGACTTCCGTGATCCGCTCAATCCCGTGCTGAACATGGCGGCTGGCGCCCCGGTCGAGGGGAGCCTCCTGTCACTGCTGCTTCCTGTTGATGCGGAAATCGGTTTGCGTCTCGAAACCAACGGTATCGTGGCCGGCTCGGTGGCGGCGATGCAGATCTTCGTGGACCAGATTTCAAGTGGCGCTCTCGCGGAGTTCGATGGGGCACTGACGAACGTCGCCGCCGTGCTCGAGGCCGACCATCGTCGCGTCCTCGCGCAACTGCTGTTGGACGCGAACCCGGCCGACAACGTCGTCGATGCCAGTGAGGACGCGGCCGTGATCAGCCTTGAGTTCCTCAAACAACGTCTCGGGGAAATCTTCTCACTCGATCTCGCGGCTCTTGAGAACCCGGAGGTATTCGCCCCAGGTAACCTGACAGATGGCATCCACCGCGCCACACTGACGGCCGGCGAGCTAATCCAGGCGATGGTCTCGGAACAGGGACCGGAGTTCTCCCAGCAGCTGACGGCTGTGGTTCTCGCTGCGGGGCAGGATGCCGCCGACACGTTCTATGCCATCATCCATCCGTCGCTGACAATCCAGGGGATGATTCAGCCGGCCCTGCTGGGCATCCCCATCGGCGAACCGACGGAGCGCGTCGAGGTGCGCATTGACAAGCAACAACTTCACTTCGACGGGCGTTTCCGCATCCTGGAAAAGTTGATGGCCCTCTCGTCCCTGCCCTTGCCGCTGAGTGACCAGATCGATGTGACCGCCGAGATCCCGTTTGTGAACCTCCTGCGCGACTTGGCGCTCAATCAGTTTCCTCAGATCGATGCGACGCGCGACTGGCGGGCCACGTTCCGCGGAACGGTTTCGCTGTTCAACACGTTCGACTTGGGGGATGTCACGGGCCTGATTTTCCCTGCCGCACCGGCTCCGCCGCATAATCCTCCCCTCCGCGAAGGCCAGTCCGATGCCGACGGAGACGGAATCCCCGACGATCATCCGCTCGAAACGCACGTGACGGTAATTGACCAGAGCGGCAACCCGATCGAGGTTCCAGCCGATGGGGCTTCCGTCCCTTATGGTCCGGGCGATGCGATGAATGCTGCCGGCGATCGGCTGTTGGTAAGCCAACAGGATTTTGACACGATGCGCGAACATGGCGGCATTCTGCTGGACGCTCGGCTGACGCTGCCGCATTTCATTACGGATCCGTTCGACTGGTTCAACGGACTGCGTACCCTGAATACGGAACTATGGACCGACGATGAAGGCAACCCCTTAGCCACCGCCACCGGCAATCCGTGCGTCGAGGACGGCGTTCCTCATTATGCGCTGCTGCTCGACTGCTTCCTGGCGGACCCGCCCGCCTTCCTTTCATTCGCCGCCGAGGTCGCGAATCAGATCGCGGCCCACGATCTCGTCGCGCAAACCCAGCTCTACGTACCCAACATATTTGACGAGATCGGCGCGATGGTTGACACCTCGATTGAAAGCCTGCAGAGCCAGGTATATGCCGTTTTCGAGGAACTGACCGATGGCGACGGCAATACCTTGTTCGAGGACTTGAGTGAGCTGGCCGCTCGGTTTCAAGACGGGTCACTCGCAGAGCTGGAAGCTCAGTTTCAGTCGCTGCTGGATACCTTGGTAACGAATTCCTATTTCCGCGGAGAATACGGCAGCGCCCCGGCAGGCTCCCTGGCGACGACCGGTTTGCTGCTGGGCATCGATCTGGGTGGGGCGACGCTCCAGTACGCCGATCCCGATCCGGACAACGCGGATAACGGGCAACGGTCTTTCTTCGTCTCGGCGGATGTCCAAGGCCTGGATGCGCGGTTCGAATTCGCGGGGTTGGATGATGCGTTCGACCCGGGCAGCCCACCCGAATTCCCGCGTGTGGGTGGCGAGATCGCTGTCGGCACGAAGTCCAATCAGAGTCCGCCGCCCGCAGCCGCCGAGATGGGCGACCTGCTGCGCGGCGTGGCATTCCCATTCCCGTTGGCAGACTGGTTGTTTCCTGAAATGAGTGATGCCTCGTCGTTGCAGAATACTGCGGGGGCGGTATTCCGAGGCTATTCCCCCGGCTTCGACGCGAGCCCCGAAGCGCCGTGGATCCAGCGCAACGGCGGCATTGAGGTGGAAGCAGAAGTCGAACTGAACAGTCCGCTGGGGACATTCCACGGCGACGTGCACTTTGGACTCGGTCCTGACGCCGGAGCGACAACCGGCTGGCGGGCAAGCGGTGCTTTTCAAGGTTACGGCACGCTGACCCTGGGGGGCCTCGTCGACATTCCCCTGGGCGACGCCAGCCGACCGCTTGTGTCCGGTGAGCTCACGGAGGAAGGCTTGCTGATTCTGGACATTGGCGCGAACCTCCCGGGCGAGATGCTCGGTGAACAGGTTCGCTTTGCTGCGGGCGCTCGGCTGCAACTGCTCGTCAACCTGTCCGACACTTCAGTCACTTGGGACCGTCCCGCCAGCGATGACGAGGTCGAAGTCGCGGGATATGGAGTGCGACTCGCGGTCGACGGCGGGTTGCAGCTGGACGACGTTCTTCTGATGGGCACGTTTCTGATCGATGCTGCGAGCGACGGTGTGACGCTTGCCGGAGTCGGTAATGTCCATACCGGCCCGTTTGCGCCGTTGTTTGGCCTGTCGCAACTCGACGTGTCCGTCGTCGGTGGCTGGCGGTCCGTGTCCGGCGAGGGAGCGTACGGTGCAATCTGGCTGGCAGCGGAAACGTCATTCTTCCCGGGTTCGAGCGACTTCTTCGGAACGGATGCCGCGTTTCATCTGGCGTTTAATACCACCGCGATCAGCCAGACCGTGGATCTTGAGCCGCTTGCCGCGGGCGGAATCGAATGGCCATCGGAAGTGGAAGCCCTGCTTGCGATTCCCCCATCTGCGTTCCGTGTGTTCGCTGTGGGAGACATTCGTCTGCCCGGAGTGACGTTGGACACGGCGGTCATGGCGCAGGCCCACACGCAGGGACTCGACCTGTTTGTCTCGGGCGATCTGCATGTACTCCACCTGGGCAGCTCGGGGGCCCATGGTTTCGTGCGGATCACGACGAGTGGGCAGATTGCGACTCAGTTGACGCTGGATACCCAAGTAAGCAGCGGGTTTGCCGGTCCGGGATTTGAATTGCTGGGGGGCATGTCGTTTATTGCCAATCAGACAGGCACGCCCATCTTGGTGCCGGATCCGCCGGGCATCGGTGGCCCGGTATCGATCCCCGCAGGACCCTTTGTTCGCGTGGCGAGCGATGGCCTGGGTACCGTGCGCGTTTCCAATCAAGAGCTGCACGGATCGTTCTCCGCCGAGATCGGCGGCCAGGTGCTGATCAGCCTGGCCAACGCAACCACTTCGCTGGGGCTGCTTACGCTGTCCGAAATCGACGGCTTTCTGCTCGTCAATCAAGACGGTCTCGCTACGGAACTGTCCATTGGCCACCACACGTCAGGAAATGAGTTCGCGTTGGACGGCACATTCTTGTTCCAGGCCAATACGACGGGTAACGACGTGTTGATCGATCCTCCAGGACCTGAGCAGTTTGACGTCCCGGGCGAGGGCGGTGCGTATGCTCGCGTCCTGCTGGACGGCGACCTGTCGCTGCTGGGAATTAACCTGGACGGGACGTTTGATCTCCGCGCGGAAATAATCGCCGGTCTATCGCTGGTTCGCGTGCGGACGACGGCCAACGTCGATGTCGGACCCTTCAGCGATTTGTTCAGTGCAGATGCAGATATGTTCATTTTCAACACGGGGCTCTACGCCGATTTTCTGATCACGCCGTTCGGTGGATCCCTGGCAGGCACGGATCTGGTTGCGGCGGGGGGGAGCGATTTCGAACTGGACGGTACGTTTCGGCTGCTGTTGAGCACGGCCTCGAGCGACGTCGCTCGCGTGGAGGTCATCGATGCCACGCTGACGGCATCGGGATTCTCTTTCACGGGCTCAGTCGACCTCACCGCCGAGGCGAACGGACTGACGATGTCAGACCTG
This sequence comes from Pirellulaceae bacterium, assembly GCA_050186685.1. Taxonomy (GTDB): domain Bacteria; phylum Planctomycetota; class Planctomycetia; order Pirellulales; family Pirellulaceae; genus CAZFLF01. Next base: position 1,519 of record JBFWYF010000183.1, on the reverse strand, counting down.
GACGCCAGCGGGTCACTTCTCGGCAACGGTCTCAGCATCGTCAACGGATCGATCTCGGTTTCGCCGGAGCAGGGATTTCAAGCTTTGTTGCCGGTGACCCTTTCGGGCAGCAGTCCGTTCGGCGTGGAAGGGTTCTCGATCGGGTCCGCCAGCTTGACGTTGGACATCGATAGTACGCGGCCGGCCGGAACGCGAGCGGAATTGGTGGTCGAAGGTGAGCTGGTCATCGCCGGGCTGACACCGATCGGCGTGCAAGGCAGGATCCGTGGCGACACGACCGGCTCGCTCCTGGCGGACGCCGCTCCGATTTCCGTCGGCGGCGCGAGCTCGTCGCTGGTTGTCAGCGGAACGTTGCAGCTGGTACGGGCGTGGGAACCTGGCCTGTTTGGGCGCCCGGTTCTCGTCACGTCGTTCGGCGGCGAAAACGCCAATCTGAGATGGACTCCTTTCAATACATTCAACAGTGCTCTGCACTTCAACATCGACGAGTTCCGCGTGGCGAGCGACGGACGGATCGACGTCGCGGTGGATGGAATGACGTTCCGTCTCGGCGGTACCACGGGCACACGCATGCAGTTGACGACCGGTCCCATGACGCTGGACGTGCATCCGGCGCAAGGAATGTTCGACCTCAGGATACCCAGTGCCCAATTAGAAGTACCTGGCCTGTTCAGCGGCACGAACAAGCTCTCCCTTCCATCATGGCAACTCGGTGTCGAACCCACGTTCTCGATTGCTCAGAATCTCGATTTCGCACTCGGCCCCTTTGGCATTACGGGCGGGCGATTGGACTTCCGTCGCACCGCGAGCGGTGTCATCGAACTCGCGGTGGATCCGCGCAGCGCGTCGGTGCCCTTCGAGTTCGTTCTGCCGGGACTGATGGACATTGCGATCAACCAGATTCGGGTCGACACGCTCGGCCGATTCGATCTTGACGTGGCCGCGCCGCAGATTGGGCCGAGCTTCCTGCACATCGACAACGCCCGTCTGATCGTCGACAAGAATACCAGCAGTTTCAGCGTCAAGTTGAACGGTGGAAGGCTGGACCTGCCTATCGGCCCGACCATCGACATGCCCCAGTTGACGTTCAGCACGACGACGGGCGCCATGGTTCCCCAGACCATCTGGTTGACACCGGCCGACCTGAATTTCGCACCATTTTTCAGGCGGGAGGCGAATGCGACGAACAAAGCATTTCAGTTCACGATCACCAGTGGTGTTCCAAGCATCCACCAGATTTCGCCGGCATTTGCGATGTTGGCTCTTGCCGACAGTAGCCTCGCCATGTCCAACCTGGTTATCGCGGGCGACGGCACATTCCACGCCGACGTCTACGGCCAACTTGGCCTCGGCAGTTACCAGATCGTCGATGGCAATTTCAGCGTCAGCCTCGAAAGTAATGCACTGAAGATCGAGTTGACGCAGCCGGCAGCGATCGATCTCGGATTTGCGAGCCTGCTGGTCACAGGATTTTTCCGTTCCAATGGAACGTACAACTTCATCGGAACCGCTACGAACG
>JBFWYF010000182.1:0-10103 GCA_050186685.1 Pirellulaceae bacterium | reverse complement strand
CCATACAGCACCCAGGCTCCCATCGTAGGTCGCGGCGACGTCGAGATGCCGGTGTGCATCTGAATGAACGCAGGCGGGTGTGCCGGGATGTCGGTCTGCATGGTGTTGATGAGGCACAGCTTGTCGGCGTGATTCCGGACTTCGGGATAGAGGTCCGAGATCCACAGTCCCGATTCGCCCCCACGCCGAAATTCCCACAGCGACGGCATTAGTTTGCCATTGGGGACTTTCCCCTTGCCGATGGCCCTCCCTTCGAGTTTCACCAGTTCCAGCTTGTAATCGAACGAATCGACGTGCGATGGTCCTCCCTCCATGCAGAGCATCAGAACCCGCTTGGCTCGCGGTTCGAAATGCGGCCGCTTCGGTGCCAGCGGCGACTGTGCCGCCTCACTCCGTTGAGACATTGCGGCGAACGCAACCGCCCCGAATCCGCAACGGACACTGCGCAGGAATGACCGGCGCGATGCGAATGTCATCTGAGAATTGAACACTAAGTCGACTCCTATTTGCGGACCAGAAATTCGCCGCTGGCCCACAGGCTCTGGCAGAATGTCAGCCACGCCGTGAAATCGGGATTGGTGCTGCCAGACGCTTTGGCAACCGGCTGCTGTCGATAGCTGTCGATGAAGGTCAGCGCCGCATTGCGCTCGGTGTCGGTCGGCAGCCGTCCGAACCAGCGCTGGTAGGCGAGGTCGATACGAGCCGCAGGTTCTGTGTCTTCACGCATCAATCGCTGTGCCGCCGAACTGGCCAGCCCGAGCACGTATGAGCTGTTGAGCAAATACAGCGACTGAGACGGCACCGTCGTTTGATCCCGCTGACCGGTCACCATGCTGCCATCGACTCCGTCGAACACATCAAGCGACTCGAACGCGCGGCCACGAATGGACGGCAGGTAAACTGACCGGCTGTTGAACCTGTACTCCGAAAGTTGATTGCCGCGTTCGATCCCGCCGGTGTAGCCCTCGCCTCCGGTCGCCACGACCGAGCCCACCGGCGGCTTCAGGTCGAGCCTGCCGGAGGTAAACAGCATGGCGTCGCGTATCGCTTCGGCATCCAGCCGACGTGGCGACATCCGCCACAACAGAATGTTGTCGGGATCCTTCTCGCCGTTCGCCGCCACAAACTTACTGTCTAGTCGATAGACACGGCTAAGCACGAGATGGCGAATCAGCGTCTTGATGGACCAGCCGTCGTCCATGAACATCACCGCAAGATGATCAAGCAATTCCGGATGGCTCGGCAATTGCCCTGACATACCGAAGTTGTCGGGCGTGGTCACCAGTCCTCGGCCGAACAGATTCAGCCAGATGCGATTGACGATCACGCGGGCGGTCAGCGGGTTGTCGCCGGACGCGATCCAGTCGGCGAGCTCCAGACGCCCACTGCCTGCCGCGAGTTCAGGCATCTCTGAGTCACAAAGGACGTGCACGAAACCGCGTGGCACAACATCACCGGCCTTTTCGATGTCGCCGCGTATCAGGAGTTCCGAATCCAGGGCCGTTGCCCGATCCCGGACCCCCATCGCCAGCACCTTGGGGGCTCCGCCGGATTCATATGCCTTGAGCTTGGCCTCCAGCGTGTTGAGCAGAATCCCGTTCCGCAGAAACTCCGACGTGGCGAACTCTTTGTTCCTCGCCATTTCCCGTCGTTTGACGCGTAGATCGGCGATCTGGGTTTCCAGACGCTCGCGTTCACGGGCCGTCATTGCCGAAACTCCGGGAGCCATGCCAGTTCCGCTCGGCAGGGTCAGGAGCTCGGAGGGGTTGTTGTTCTGAATGACCGGAATGGTTCCGTAGAGCGTCTCCGTGCTGCGGAAAATGCCGGCCAGGGCGTAGTAGTCCCTCTGCGGAATCGGGTCGAACTTGTGATCGTGGCAGCGCGCGCACGCCACTGTCAGACCGAGGAACGCCTGAGTGACGGCGTCAATCTGCTCGTCGATGAGGTCCATCTCGAACTGCTTCTTGTTGCGTTCGATGTGCGACTTGGGACCAAGAGCCAGAAAGCCGGTCGCCACGAACTGCCCGGCCCGCTGGGTGTCGTTGTCGGCCGGAAGCAGGTCGCCAGCAATCTGTTCGCGGATGAACTGATCGAAGGGAACATCGGCATTGAAGGAGTCGATGACGTAATCGCGATACCGCCACGCCTGCGGATAACTGAAGCTGGTTTCCTTGCCGCTCGACTCGGCATACCGGGCCACATCGAGCCAGTGACGGCCCCAGCGTTCGCCGAAGTGCCGCGACTCAAGCAAGCGGTCGACCGTCGATTCCAGCGTTTGAGCAGAGTTCTTCTTCCATCCCGTCACGAAGGCCTGGACTTCCTCTGGGGTCGGCGGCAGACCGATCAGGTCGAAGTACAGCCGACGCACCAGCGTTCGGGGTTCGGCGTCGCCCACGACATCAAGACCCTCGCGCTCCTGTGCGGCTCGAACGAACCGGTCAACATTGGTCAGTGGCCAGGACTCATCTTTGACCTGCGGCGGCGGCGTCTTGACCGGACGCTGGAACGCCCAGAATTCACGTCCCTGTTCAATGTCAATGCCCGCAGCCGTGACTGGCGATTTCCCTTCGCGCGGGTCGAACGCACCCGCGTCAATCCACTTCACAAAATCGGCAATCTGCTCATCCGTCAGCTTCGCCTTCGGGGGCATCTCCAGGCCGTCTTCGTGACGAATGGCAGCAATCAGGAGACTTGCACTCGCGTCACCGGGAACAACAGCGGGACCGGAATCGCCCCCTTTGCGAATCCCCTCGCGCGTATCGAGAGCCAGTCCCCCTTTGACCTCTTTGGAGTCCGCCGCATGACAGGAGTAACACTGCGCGACCAGAACCGGTCGGATCTTCTTCTCGAAGTGCGTGAGGCCGGCCGCTTCGCTCATGCCACGTCGGGAGGAAGTCCCGTCAGCAGGAGCTGGATTCTCGCGGGGTGCTTCAGATTCCGGGCGACGCGGTACTCCGGGGCCCGGCATCAGCTGCTGTTGACGTCGAAGCTCGCTGACTTTGCGGTACTCATCCAGCGTCAATTTGCCATCGCCATCCGCGTCAAGACGCTGGAAGAACTGCGCAAGCGCTTGGGGATTGTCGCGGAACGTTGCCACCGTTTGCTTGAGCTTCCCGAGTTCCGCTTCGGTCAGCAGGCCGTCCTGGTCGGCATCGAGATACCTGAAGGCCGCCTCAGGATTCGTCGCAGCCCCGTTCCCGCGTCCCATCGGTCTTGTCGTCGGTTCCGGCTCCGGCTGAGGTTCCGGAATCTTTTCCATTACAGTTGCCGGCTCGGCCTGACCCTTCAGATGCCGGGTAATCCATGCCAACTCCAACTGTATCGCTTCCTCGAAGCCCTCACGATAGACACCGTAGTGAGTGATCCCCTTAATGACGTGGTACGCCGACGGCACGCCGCGCTCGGTCAGACCTTTGTGGACTGCCTCGACGTTGTCGTTGTTACTCAGCTCTTCGTTCTCCGCGACAACGAAGATAATGGGCGCCGTGATGCGATCCGCCAATTCGACGGCATGGAAGCCCACGCTTTTCGCCGCATTCACGCGCATGTTCGAGTAGCGTTCCATCTTGCCGGTCATCTTGCCGGTTTCGATGGGGACTGGCTCGGTCTCACCACGAGCCTGTTTCGTCTGCAGGTCGAAAGCAGCGGCCACGGCTCGCGGAGAACGCCCACCCATTCCGGGCACCTGTGCGGCGACGCATTTCACGCGCGGATCGAGCGCCGCCATGGTGGTGACCAGCCCGCCGCCGTAGCTGCTCCCCCACAGGCCGATGCGATTCTTGTCCACATTCGGTTCACCCGCCAGAAAACTGATGGCAGCACGGATGTCTTCCGTCTGGTCGGTGTAGTTCATCTGCCACCTGAGCGCCTTGACCTTGATCGTCATCTCGTTGTGGGCGTCGGGTTTCGGCTGCGGCTCAATGGCCATGAGCTGACTTTCACTCTCGCCCCAGCCGCGATAGTCGAAGGCGAGCACGGCAAAGCCGTTCCGTGCGAAGATCGGCGCGACCCGAGCCTGCGTCCCTCCTTTGGTCCCACCCGTTCCCGCACACAGGACGATCGCCGGCAACTTCGCCGCGGGTCTACGGCTCTTCGGCAGATACAGGTCACCGGCCATGCGCGTGCCGTCGCTGAAGATCACCACGGGGCGCTGCTCGACGTCGTCGAGCTCCGTTCCTGTCGGATCGGCACTCTCGCCACTGCGTGGTGTGGGTCGCCCCGTTCGCTGTGGTCGTTTCGCCAGCCAAACTTGCAGTTCTGCCACCGAGGCGTACCGATCGCCGTCCGTATCGACATCGGTGAACACGTCTTTGTTGGGTGCCTCCTCGCGGCTCAGTCGGCCATCGCCGTCCTTGTCGGCCTGCTTGAACCAGGCAGCATTACGCAGACTCCTCGCGGGAGCGGACTGCTCGTCGTCCGCAGCCGTGACTTGTGCCGCTGCGACACAGAATACTACTGCCACGAGGGCATGAAAACTATTGATCATTCGAAGTTGCCTCCGGGACTTGAATCCAGCGTTCCGCGTGCGGGCCAAACCAGTTCACGATCAATTCACGGCGTCTTGTTGCCTCGGTCTCGACGGAGAACAGGCGACGCGGTTCCGTGAGATGCCCTTGCGGGCGATACTTCGCTTCGTCGGCCAGTCGCGAATCGACCAGCGTAAACGTCACCACGGTTGAGGACTGGTCAGGGAACTCGCGTTCAATCACCAGATGTCGGATCGCTTTCGTTTCGCGATCGACTTCGATCGTCGCGCGCTTGAGCGGCCGTTCGCTCCAGCGTCGACGCGGGACAGCCGTGATGATGTCGGTGCCTGCCGGACCTTCTGTTCTTTCCAGTCGGCAGTGCTTGAGAAAGTTCTGCAGCAGCGTCTCCAGTTGCAGCGTGTACAAGTCGCCGATGTACTTGAGCGGCACTCCCATTTCGTCCGCCCTGACCACGACCGCTCGGCGCGGTCCCAGCGTCATCCAGATCGCTCCTTCCTCGTCGCGCCCCCATGCCCAGCGGCGAAAGCCATTCATCTCCACCCAGAACCGATCTCCCTGTGTCGAGACCTTCACGTCTCGTGGGAGATTCAACCCGTTGTCGTCTGACGGGTTTCGGTCCACCTCGACAACATAGACTCGCTCGATTGGTTCAGCGTGCGTATGGACCGCGGCTTCAACAATCTGGCTGGCGCTGGCATAGGCTGGATTGTCACCTTGACCGGTTAAGAGAAAGACCACGAGCGCCACGCAGGCTGCCGCGGCGAGCCAGCCGGTCGCGCGCGCGAACCAGGAAGGCCGCCATTCCGGTCGAGGTTGCATTGGCGACACGTGGGGCGCTGTCCCAGTCGACTCAGTCGCTTGGGAATCGCTCAAATCATTCGATTCCGCAACCAGATCAACCAATGTCGTGAGGGGCTCGCATCCGAGGTCATCGCTCAAGAGCGAGTCCAACAGCAGATGATCCACCACCTGCTCAACTGCGTCTGAAGCAGAGGTCATCAATTGCTGCAACTCATCGAGCTCTTCCTGGCCAAGCTGCCCATCAACAAGCTCGGTCAGCAATTGCTTAATGCGTTCGTTTTCAGCCGGTTCGGGGGTCATGTTTCAGCACCTCGCATGGACAACTGCCGCTCGATACACTCGAGGAGCGCACCACGAATGCGATACAGGGTCTGGCGAATCGAACCGACCGGACGCCCGATGGACTCGGCTATCCGCTCGATTGCATGCCCGTCGACGTACCGCAGGTCGATCAGTTGCCGCTGGGCAGGCGCGAGCTTGTTCAGGCAGCGCTCCAGCGCCTCACGGCGTTCATCGAGCTGACTCAACCGCTGCTCTGCAACCGCCGCCATCCGTTCCAGAAGCTCGGCATCAAACACCAGCCGCTCGCGGCCGTACTTGCGGATTTGGTTCAGTACTTTGAAGCGGGCGATCTGGCTCGCCCAGGCCCAGAAATCGGTCCCCGGTTGAAACTCGTCCACCTTTTCCCAGAGGACCGAGTTGACCTCTTGCAGCACATCATCGACGTCGCTCGGCCGCACCAGCAGGCAACGCACAAACGCCCTGAGCCGCGGCTGACACCGGGCAATCTCCTGCACCAGAAGTTTCTGCGTATCGTGGCTCAAGAAGTCTGTCCTCCGCAGATCTAATGTCGCGCTACGGAGAAACGTCAACAAGCAAGAGCAAGGACTTGACGATCCCAAGAGTCAATGGACAGTGGCAAGTGATAGGATTTGAACTCCATAACCTCCACCGAGGCAGGGAGTTCAGGTTCGCAGCCGAACAAACCGCCGGCCAGCTGAATTGAAATTTACCCGTGATCAGAGCCTCGATGTCTCTCGGCGGCTCGGCGCCTCCGCGTGAGACCCGTCCGCGGGCGAGCAAGCCGTTCCACACGGAGCCGCGGACCGCGCGGTGTCGGAAAGCCAGCATCGTTCGCCGCTGCGCGGTGGACGGTGGCGTTCGAGCTCCGGCTCTCGGCGGCTGAGGCCCAGCCTACCGCAAGAACAACGGCCTTATTCACTTGGACTCCCGCATCGATGAGCCGCCAGGACACAATCGTTCCGACGGCTTTTTTTAGTTCTCGATGGCGGCCAGGCTGTTCGCCGCAGCCAGCCACCGTAGTCCCACTTGCCCATACGTTGTGTCATACTTAGCGGGCGCTTGAACCCGGGGAATACACTCAGGCGAACGGGGCGAACTCCTTGCCTGATAAAGAAGACAGCTTGACAGCGAGGTGCCTTCGATGAGTACTCATCGCGTATTTGTCGCGTGGTTGCTGGTTTCGCTACCCGGCTGGGGCGTCCATGCTGAGGGCCTCACCGACTACTTTCCGCCGCCTGAGAGCAAAGGAGGCTGGCGATCGCTGTTACCGGAAAACGGGCCGCCCGATGCGGCGCAGAAGGAAACGATCCGCGCGACAGCAGGGATCGACTGGGACAAGTTGGCCGAAGCCTGGGAGCACAACCTGCGGGCCGAGGGGCCAAGCATGTTGCTGGTCATCCGCCGCGGCCACATCGTTGGCGAATGGTACAACGACGGCTGGCTCAAGACCTGGGGCCGCGACAAGGCGCCTGGTTTCTACAGCACAACGAAAGCGTACATCAGCGTCGCCTTCGGTTTGCTGCTGCAAGACAGCGAACAAGGCAAGTTGCCCGGCGGTAGAAAGCTGACGCTCGACACCAAGGTCTGCAATGCAGAGTGGATGCCGGAGTCGCTGCCCCTCTCTGACCCGCGCAAGGCGGATATCACGCTGCGCCATCTGCTGTTCGCCACGTCTGGCATTCCACAAGAAGGTCTAAAAATTCCCGACGAAGTGCGCGCCCGCGGCAAGGGTCCGTTCGAGATGGCACTGGGGCACGTCGAAGGCTCGCCATGGGCGAAGCTAACCGGGGAGCCGGGGACCATGTTCAACTACAGCAGTCCCGGCGTACTGCACATGATCCTGCTGTTTAATCGTGCGGCCGGAATGGACCTGCTGCCGTACATCAAGCCGCGGCTGTGCGATCCGATTGGCATGGAAAACGTCGGCTGGGGGAAGACCGGCGGCAAGGGGTTTATCGGACCCTACTGCTCGCCAGGCGCGTTCAATTGTGCCGGCCGCGATCACGCCCGTTTTCTTTACCTGGCCATGCACCGCGGCAACTGGGCTGGCAAGCAGATCGTGCCTGCGAGCTACTACGACTGGGCCTTTCAAGGCACGAAGGAGAACCCCGCTTACGGCGCTCAGTGGTGGCTGGCCCCGCGCTACAAAGATGTCCCCGCCGACTTCGTGCAAACGTACGGCCACCTCTACAACGACGGCTACCTGATCCCGAGCCTTGACCTCGTCTTCGTTCGACTCGGTCGCGGCGAGAAGTTCCCGCCCGCATTTCAGAGTGACCTTGTCAAGAAGGTGCTGGCGGCCGTCGAAAAGTGATCCCGACGTACGCACAGGACCGGCGGGCGCATTTGAGGGATCAAGTGCCGCACAAACTTGCCGACAGCCCGACCAAACCGTTCCGTTTCAGCATCGTCTGCGAAACGAAGGGGTGCACATTCTGACGCGATTCGTCGCACTTCTGCTCGCAATTCGGACGTCCGCTGCCGAGTCCACGCCAGGAGATCGCGAATGAAACGTACTGCCGTCACATCAATCGCTTTGTCCGCGTGGCTGGCCTTGTCGAGCGGCTGGCTGATCGAATCGCCGGCCGGCGCCGCTGAGGTCTGGCACTTTCTGGATGCGTGGCACTTTCACAAGCTCGACGGGATCGAGCTGTGTCAGGGGGAGCCGGTGTGGCTCAAGGAAAAGACGTATGTCGATCCCATTCGCCGCGAGATCAACGACCATCTCAATTCCTGGCCGACCGTTTGGAAGGACCAATCAAGCGGCAAGTGGCGGATGATCTACTCGGCGAAGTGGCGGCCCGCGACGCTGCTCGTCGCCGAAAGTGACAACGGGCTCGACTGGCGACCTCGGCCGTGCCCCGACCTCCAGCCGGATGGCGGCAAGCTCGCGCCGAATCATGTCTTCACGCTGACCGACGGCAGCGTCGGCGCAGCGTATCTCGACCCGGAAGCGAAGGATGGATTCCGGTTCAAGATGTTCGGACATCGGATGGGTAAGACGGTGATCGAGGAGGCTCGGCGCGATCCGAAGCATCCGCAGCACCAGGAAGCCTCGCAGCCGGAGCCATTTCCACATCTCGCCGACGAACTCACGCTGGCCAGCCGGGACGGGCTGAAGTGGGAGGTGCGTCGCGACTACGACTGGTCGCAGCCGGGCTGGCATCCCGAGCCGCCGCTGTTTGGCTACTGGAACGAGAAGGAGCAGCGACACTTCATGACCGTGAGGCCCGGCTGGGGCGACCGCCGCGTCTGCATCCAGGATGCGCGCGACTTCACAACGTGGAGCGGCCCGCGACCGCTCTTGCAGCCCGATCCGCAAGATGGGCTCGTCGAGTTCTACGGGATGCCGGTCTTCCGCTACGGCGAGGCACACATCGGACTGCTGTGGATCTTTCACTGCCAGACCAGCGAACCACCGACCGGTTTCAATCGCTTCGTCGGCAGCCTCGATACGCACCTGACCTACAGCTACGACGGCCGCCACTTTCAGCGCGGCTTCCGCAAACCGCTGATTGGACTTGCGGCCTCGGGCGAGGTGGCGGGCGGTGCCTTGGAAACAAGCTGCATGGTCGAGACGGAGACCGAACTGCGGTTCTACTCCGACGCGACCGCCGGCCAGCATGGCGCGCGACCCCAGAAAGATGAGCAGCAACGTCCCGCGACCGGGATTGTCATCCACTCACTGCGCAAAGACGGCCTGACCTACCTGCGCAGCACGGGCGGCTGGGGCAGCTTCATTAGCAAGCCGCTCACGTTGTTCGAGCCGAATCTGACGGTGAACCTGCTCGCGCCGCAGGGCGAAGCGGTATTCCAACTCAGCGACATGAAGGGCGTGCCGCTCGACGGCTTCCGCTTCGAGGACTGCGAACGCATGGCCAAAGTGGATGACTTCAACATGGCCGTGCGTTGGAAGAACAAATCGCTGGCCGATGTCCTGAAGCAGCCGATCCGCCTGGAAGCGAAACTCCGCAACGCCCAGCTCTACGCCGTGCGAGGCAAGTTCCACTTCCTCGACGCCGAAGACATGCACCGCCTGCAATCCGGCAAACCGATCGATCCACGCTGGTTCGACTACTGACCGAAGCAGGGCCAATGAAGAGTCAGGTCGGACCTGCCCCTGTTCTTCCTCGATCGAAAGAGGCTGTCGAAGAAGTCCGGCCCCGTCTTCGTGCTAGGCCGCCGCCTCCGTCGAAAGCACTGCCTGCTTGAGCACGAGCTGCGTCGCGTCTTCCGGCAGGTCCGGAGGATACGTCCCGAGTTCGTAGCTAGGTTCGCCAGAAGGTGGCCGCTGAGAGGAAGTTCTGGTCATGCTCTGGCGAGCGTAGCTACAGCAGGAAGCGTCGTCGTGGAGTCCTTCGACGAAGCGCGTCGAGCCACTTCGTCAGCAGTTCCGGCCATTTGGCGGGATTCCAGGGAATCGTCAAGCAGTGGCCGATGTAACCGAAAAAGTGGTTCTTCGGCCCCGACGTGATTTGCTCGACCGTTACCGTGACGTCTCCCGCCGACGCG
>JBFWYF010000181.1:0-10104 GCA_050186685.1 Pirellulaceae bacterium | reverse complement strand
GGCTCTGGTACCTCGATCCCTATGCACGCGAGGGGAAGCGGAGCGGGGCGTGGATGACCGACTATCGCGGTCAGGAGAACATGGGCGATTCGATCTCGCCGATTGTCTCGAACAACTCGAACTTCATTGAAGGTGCCCCCGGCGAACCGGTGCTGATTTCCTGGGACGATGCGACGACTTTATTTCATGAATTCGGGCATGCGCTGCACGGACTGTTGTCGAAGGTACGCTATCGATCCCAGTCGGGCACGAACGTGGCACGCGACTACGTGGAATTCCCGTCGCAGTTGAACGAGCACTGGCTGTCGACGCCCGAAGTGCTGAATCGCTTCGCTGTTCATTACCAGACCGGCGAACCGATGCCCCAGGAATTGCTCCAGAAGATCAAGCGGGCCGCGAAGTTTAATCAGGGATTTGCCACGGTTGAGTATCTGGCCAGTGCGTTGGTGGACATGAAATTGCACCTGGCGAGCGATTCCGAGATCGATCCAGATGCCTTTGAGCGGCAGGCGCTGGCCGAACTGGGTATGCCGCGGGAGATCGTCATGCGTCACCGGCTGCCGCATTTTTCGCATATCTTCTCGAGCGACAGCTATTCGGCGGGATACTACAGCTACTTGTGGTCCGACGCGTTGACGGCGGATGCGGCCGAGGCATTTGAGGAGGCGGGCGGATTTTACGACCGGCAGGTAGCAAAGCGGCTGCACGATCATGTGATGTCGATTGGCAACACAGTGGATCCCGCCGAGGGCTTTCGGGCCTTCCGCGGGCGGGATGTCGACACGCGAGCACTGCTGCGGAAGCGGGGTTTCCCCGTCGACTAGCCGCCACGTTCCCCGTAGCCACGTTCGCCAGAACGCGGGCTGCGCCCCGCGATCCGCGGCGGGCGTTCCCCCGTTCTGTCGAAAGGGGCGACCGAGGGTGAAAGGGGCGACCGGCTACCCGGCTACCGCTGTCACTGCTATCGACCTTGCGGCAATCACGACGTTTGCGTACGATTCGCCGCCCGATTCGGCTCGCGTCTGGCCGAGCCAGTTGAGTTGCTCCCTATCAGGCGTTGACTGCGGATGATGCTGCGCTGGCTTTCCGTCACGATCGTGTTCGCATGTGGCTGCGTAACACCGCTGGCGGAATACCTTGCGCTGAACCGGGATGGAGCGGGCCGAGCGTCGGTCGCCGCGGATGCAAATCCAGAAGCGGCACCGAGCGGGACGAAGTCGAGTGCCGCGGGTGGGCCGTCCGAGCAGGTTGCCGCGGACGGCAGCGGACGGGTAGCTGATACGCAAACGCTGCCTAAGGTCGTGCGGCTGGATCGTTCGGGCGTGACGGGTCGTGCGGCGGGGACCACGGCGCTGGCCGGGGGCCTGGCAGTTGCGGATCGGCAGGTGGAGGATGCGTTGCTCGACGCCTTCGCCCATTTGTCGCCAGCGCAGCGGGCGGAGTTAGGTGCCCAATTGCTGGGGCAATCGCCGGCGGCACCCAGGCGTTCCGCACCTGATCGGCCGGAAGACGTGAAGCTGAGCAGGGCAGGTCCCTTGCCGGCGCCGAGCAACACAACCACGGCGGGCCACCTTGTGGGCGAATCGGCGTGGTTGCCTGGTCCCCAGCTGCCGACCGAGATGCGGACGCCCCGCGAGCGGATCCGGCTTACGCCAGGACCTCGTGCGACGTCCTACCGGGCCAGCGTTTCGTCCGACGACCGAACGACGGAGCCCGCGCCAGCCGTGCGGACCTCGGCACCGGACGCCACGCGTGGGGTTGTGCAACCGGCGGCATACAGCGAACCGGCGGCGGCCGCGGTGACTGCGTCCTCGTCGCCCGTCGGTTCGACGACAGGGTCGTGGCGAGATCAGCTGAACGCCACGATCGAGGCGCTCACCGTGCAGTTGGGCGACCAGCCGGAGACGGCGCCCGAGTATCGTCAGCTCGCGGCCAATCTGCGGCTGCTTCAGGTGCTTGCCAACCGGCCCGACCAGGCGGTGGCGGCGATTGAAGGGTTGCCGGAGGACGAGCGGGAGTTCTGGAAACACCAGGCGCATGCCCTGTTGCTGGCGCTGGACGCGGATGGCAAGAACGCGGCGGCCCAGCGGTACGCGCTGGCGCTGCGCGAGTTGCGATCGGCTGAAGGACATCTAGCAAACTTGAGTACGCTCGATGTGCGGAACTTGGCCCTGTGCGAATCGGTCGATAGCTACGGCATGTTCACCGAATTTCGTACCCAGTCGTTTCGCCCGGGCACGGATGTGCTGCTGTATGTCGAAGTCGACAACTTCACAGTGGAACGCGTCGGCGATCGATTCGAAACGGAGTTGCAGGGGGTGTACGAAATTGCGGATGCCCAGGGGAATCGCGTGACGAATGTGCGGCTCCCGCTCGACAAGCCCCAATGTAACAATCGCCGGCGCGACTACTTTATTCGCTATTTGATCACGCTGCCGAGCGACCTTGGGGCGGGCAAGTACACCCTGCACCTGACGATGGTGGACGTGAAAGGGCAGAAGTCGAGTGACGCGTCGCTGGACTTCCGCATCCGTTAGAGCACACTGACCATCGGCCCCGGTGCGGAGTGGGCTGCCGAGCTGCACTCGAGGCCCGACCTGGGGATGCGATCTGCGACAGGCGGTTGATTGCGGAGGCACCCGGCGGATACTGTGTCGGAGACCGGCGTCCGCATTCGGTCGTGGGCGGCGGGAACCGTAGTTCTCAGGGGAACTTGATTCGTGGATAATCCGCTGCTGCGCGTACCGCGTTACCTGGTGCCGTTTCATCCCAAGCATTTGCCCCACTGTTTCACGGATGTATTGATAATTGGCGGCGGGCTGGCGGGTCTGCGGGCCGCGATTGCGGTCGACTCCCGGTTGTCGGTGCTCGTGGTGACGAAGGATGCCATCGACCAGTCGAACAGCACGTATGCCCAGGGAGGCATCGCCGGCGTGCTGGATCCGGATGACCGCTTCGAGGCGCATGTCGCGGATACCCTCACGGCGGGTGGCACACTCTGCGACCCGGCCGTCGTCGAGCAGGTGGTGAGGGAAGCTCCCGAACGCATTCGCGAGTTGATGGAGTGGGGAACTCAGTTTGATGCGGTCGGGGGCGAGTTGGTGCTCGGGCGGGAGGGGGGACACAGCCGGAAGCGGATCGTCCATGCTTTGGGCGATGCGACCGGCAAGGAGGTCATGCGGGCGGTGATCGACCGGGCGCGGAGTCTGCCGAACCTCGAGATCCGCGAGAACACGTGGACTTTGGACCTGCTGACCGCCGAGGGTAACTGCCGCGGTGCCATCATCGCGGACCAGGCCGGTCACAAGTCCATGGTGTGGGCGAAACAGACGATTCTCTGCACGGGTGGCATTGGCCAGGTCTACCGCGAGTCGACCAATCCCGCGGTGGCAACCGGTGATGGTCACGCGATGGCGCTGAGGGCCGGCGCGACGTTGCGCGACATGGAGTTTATCCAGTTCCATCCAACGGTGCTCTACATCGCGGGGGGAAGCCGCAGTCTGATTACCGAGGCGATTCGAGGTGAAGGGGGGCGGCTGGTCGATCGCCACGGGTATCGCTTTATGCCGGATTACGATTCCCGCGCCGAGCTCGCGCCGCGCGATATCGTCTCGCAGTCGATCGTGACGCAAATGGAGAAGACGCGGCATCCGAACGTGTACCTGGACTTGAGTCACCTGGATCCCGAATTCGTGCGGCGGCGTTTTCCTGGCATTTTTGCCACTTGTCAGAAGTTCGGGCTCGACATCACGCATGATCGCATCCCGGTCCGACCGGGAGCCCACTACATGATCGGGGGCTGCACGGTTGACGCTGCGGGACGCACTTCCTTGCCAGGCCTCTGGGCGGCGGGCGAAGTCACGTCGAGCGGTCTGCATGGGGCCAATCGATTGGCCTCCAACAGCCTGCTCGAGGGACTGGTGTATGGTGCCCATGCGGGCGAAGGAGCGTCGCAGGTGGCGGCCGGCATGCCCGACGACTTCCGGGCGGTGCCTCTCGATAATCCTGTCAAGGCCGAGCCGTCCGAACCGCTGGATCTCGACGATATCCGCAATTCGCTGAAGAGTCTCATGTGGCGATCGGTCGGAGTGCAGCGCGATCGCGAGCGACTGGACGAGGCTGCGGAGATGATCGCCAACTGGCAGCGCTATGTTCTGGCTCGGCAGTTTGCGGAAATCGGCGGCTGGGAATTACAGAACATGCTGACCGTGGCGGCCGTGATCGTCGAGGCCGCGCGGTTGCGCGAGGAGTCGCGCGGCGTCCACTTGCGAACCGACTTCCCGAAGCTGGACGAAGCACGCTGGCGGCGGCATATCGTCGTGCAGCGCACCGAAGCGGGTACGCTCGAGACGCAGTGCTGAATTGCTAATTGGGATGACGGTAGGTGGAGTAACGGTAGGTCCCGACCCGCTCCGTTCCGGGACGACGGGCCTCCACCGGCGGTGACGTCTCGCCCACTCCGCGCAGCATGGCGGCCAAGGCCGCACCGACGACGAACCCTCCGATATGAGCCCACCACGCAACACCGGTCGTCTCCACGGACGTGATCGTGGCGCCTTGCAGGAACTGGAAAAGAAACCAGATGCCTAGGAACAGCGGTGCCGGCAAAACGACGATCTGAATGAAGAAGAAGATCGGCACGATCGACGTCACCATGGCCCGCGGATAAAGCAGGAAATACGCTCCCATGACACCGGCAATGGCACCGCTGGCGCCAATCGTTGGAATCGATGACCCCGCGCTTGTCAGCAGGTGCGCCACGCTGGCCATTACGCCACAGAAGAGGTAGAAGATCAGGTAACCGATGTGTCCGATCCGGTCCTCGACATTGTCGCCAAAGATGTACAGAAACCACATGTTGCCCAGGAAGTGCATCCAGCCCCCGTGGAGGAAGATGCACGTCAACAAGGTAAACCAGGGATTGATGGTGGATGTGACCTGGCGCTCGATGATCAGAATCCGCTGGTTTTCGTAATCGGGAATCTGTTCCTGCACCGTGACGGGCCGGGAGGGATCTTCGACCAGCGCGGGAATCATACCGTACTGTTCGACCAGCGACCCCGCCTCGCCGGCACCATCCGCCAGCTGCATCAGGAAGACCAGCGCGCACACGGCAATCACGCTATAGTTCACGATAGGTATCGTGCGGGACGGAATGTTGTCGCGAAGGGGGAACAAATTGGCTTCCTTGACAAAGGGTACACGGTCTGTGGAGCCGTAGTGCTGGGGCTGGGCGGCGGGTGACCCGGCGGCGGCCGAGCCGGACGCAGGACGACCGCCGGTCGCCGCGCCCGGGAGCGTCTGGCCGCCGCGCGGCCCCCCGCAGGGCTGTCGCAGATTCTGTTCCGGATTATCCGCGCCACCCTGGCGACACACAAGCAAGCTGACGGGTCGGGCCGGCCGAGTGCGAGGTGGATTGATGACGACGGTTGCCGAAGCGTTGCAGATCGGGTGGAAGCGTCAGCAGGGCGGCGATGTGCGCGGGGCCGAGTTGATGTATCGACAGGTTCTGCAGGTGGCGCCCCGCGATGAAAATGCCTGGTGTTTTCTCGGCATGGCGTGCCACGATCAGGGTCGATATGAAGAGGCCGTCGACGCCTACCGACAGGCGCTCCGGCTACGGGCCAATTTCCCGGTGGCACTCAGCAATCTGGGCAACACGTTGAAGCAGCTGGGACGGCTCGACGAGTCGGAGGCCAGTTGCCGGGAAGCGCTGCGGTACCAACCCGACTACTCGACGGCTCATAACAACCTGGGCGTCACGCTCGTGGCCCAGGGGCGATTGGTGGAAGCCAGCCACAGCTTCGAGCGTGCGCTGAAGCTGATGCCCAACGACGTCGTGGCTCATGCCAATCTAGGGGCCGTTCAAGTGCGTCAGGGACGGCTCGACGAAGGAACCGCCAACGCCCGCCGCGCCCTGCAGATCAATCCGGCCTATGCGGACGCACACAAGAATCAAGCCATAGTCCAGCTGCTGCTCGGCGATTTTCAACATGGCTGGGCCGAATACGAATGGCGCTGGCGCTGCCCGGGTGCTCGGCTCCCGAACCTGGTTCAACCACGCTGGAACGGCGAACCGCTCGCGGGACGAACGCTGCTGCTGCACTGGGAGCAGGGGCTCGGCGACACCATCCAATTTGTTCGCTACGCGCGGCTGCTCCGGAACCGCTACCAGGCCCGGATCGTTGTCTGTTGTCAGAAACCTCTGCGGTCGCTGCTGCGGTGGTGCGAAGGCATCGACCTGCTTGTCGGCGACGACGAGCCTCTGCCCGCGTATGACTCCTGGACACCCCTGCTCAGCATCCCGGGCATTTTGGGAACCGAGCTAGCGACGATTCCTGCCGAGTGCGGATACCTTCGCCCGGATCCCGCACTGGTCGCGCGCTGGCAGCCACGGCTGGCCGCGATTCACGGATTCCGCATCGGCATCTGTTGGCAAGGCAGTTCGGACTTTCACGCGGACCGCCAGCGTTCGATTCCGCTGCGGCATTTTGCCGAACTGGCTCAGATTCCCGGAGTTCGCCTGATCAGCCTGCAGCGGGGTCTGGGGCAGCGGCAGGTCGACGAGCTGCGCGGTCGATTTGAGGTCGTGACGTTTCCGGATCTCGACACCGAGCATGGTCCTTTCCTCGATACGGCGGCCATTGTGCCGCAGCTGGATTTGGTCGTCACCGCCGATACGAGCATCGGGCATCTGGCCGGTGCGCTCCGCGTGCCGACGTGGTTGGCGCTGTCGGTGTCGCCGGACTGGCGATGGCTGCTCGACCGCGAGGATTCGCCCTGGTATCCGACAGCTCGGTTGTTTCGTCAGACGAGGCTCGACGACTGGCCGGGTGTCTTCGCGTGCATCGCCCGGGAAGTAGGTAAGAGGATCGAGCGAACCTGAGCGCGTCGAGGCAAGGTGGCCCGCATCGCGAGTGCTTTGCCACGCGTGGTCCGTTCGAGAGAGGCTTGACGGACCCCGGCGGTGAGTCCATCGACGGGCGACTACTTGGGCGCGCCGCCACCGCCCGGGCCGAGCAGGCCACTCTCGGCTTGTATTCCCACGGCCGGCAGACTACCAATAACGCACTCGGATGGCAGTTCTTTAGCGGTGTGGAGTCTGATTACATGACCGAGCCGATGCGCGAGGCAGTGTCCGTTTCCATCGAGGTTTCACCGGGCGAACTCATCGATAAGATTACGATTCTCGAAATCAAATCCTCACGCATGCGCGATCTGGACAAGCTGCGAAACGTGCGGAAAGAGCTCGAGACGCTCACGGCCAGCCGCGACCGGGCCATACCCGCGTCCGCTCGCCTGACCGAGTTATGCCAGATGCTCAAGCAGGTAAACGAAGAGCTGTGGCGAATCGAGGACGAGATCCGCGATTGCGAGCGCCGCCGCGACTTCGGGCCGGAATTCATCGAATTGGCCCGGTCGGTGTATCACCGGAACGATCGCCGCTCCTCGATCAAACGCGACATCAACGAGCTGTTGGGTTCACAGCTGGTTGAGGAAAAGTCGTATACCCCGTACTGAGAGTCCGTGGCGGCATGCAGATTGCGCTCCTGGTTACCTGTCTGGGAGATGTCCTGCGCCCGGGCGCAGGTCGGGCAGTCGTACGGATCTTGCGACGACTGGGGCACGAAGTCGTGTTCCCGGCTGCCCAGACGTGCTGCGGCCAGCCTCTGTTCAATAGCGGCTATGCGGACCTCGCACGGGCCCAGGCACGCCATACAATCGAGGTCTTTGAGCCCTACACCTGCGTCGTAACCCCATCGGGTTCCTGCGCCGCCATGATTCAGGTGGAGTATGCCCACCTGTTCCACGACGATCCGGCGTGGCAGGCGCGCAGCGCGGCCCTTGCAGCGAAGACATTCGAGTTCTCGGAGTTCCTCGTCGAGCGGCTCGGGACACTCGACGTCGGTGCCCGTTTCGACGGGACCGTGACCTATCATTTCGCCTGCCATTTACGGATGTTGAAGCACACCGCAAGTGCCGAGAAGCTGATCCAGCATGTATCGGGCGCGACACTTGTGCCGCTGCCTCGCCAGGAGCAATGCTGCGGATTCGGTGGCTCGTTCGCCGTACGGTATCCGCAGATCTCCGGGGCCCTCGTGCACGACAAGGCACGCTGCGTGGTCGAAACAGGAGCGTCGGCGCTAGTTTCGACGGATACCGGTTGCCTGATGAATATCGGCGGCCGCTTGCACCGTCAGGGACATAAGCTGGAAGTGCTGCACATCGCCGAACTGCTCGAACGCCGCTAACCGGTCCCTCCAGCCCACCGGGCCAGCCGGGGGCACGCGCGTCGAGCGTCGAGACGCCAACCAGGCTCAGGGCCAGTCTTCACCGCCCGGATGAAACGGATTGCAGCGGCAGATCCTCCAGACACCCTTGGCGGCTCCCATCCACGGCCCGTACTTGCGAACGGCCAGGATAAAGTAGTTGCTGCACGACGGGTGAAAACGACATTGCCGTCCGATGAAGGGGCTGAGCGTCCACTGGTAGACCCGCACGGCCGCCACCATCAGCACGGCGGGCAGATCATGGAACAGCCAGCGCAGTGCTTTCATGACCGGTCTTTCGCAATTCGCCGGGCGAGGCGATGCGTCAGCTCGATAAGCGATCGGCGGATCGCGGTCCCCTCGGGTTGCCCTCCCCGCCGAGGGCGCACAACCAGATCCAGACCCCGAGGAATTCGGTGAAATTCGAGCCGGAACGCCTCACGGATCAGTCGCTTCCAGCGGTTACGCAGCACGGCATTTCCGACTTTTCGCGAAATGGATATGCCCAGCCGGCTACCATCTTGCTCGTTGTCGAAACCGCGCAGGACGAGCGTCTCGTTCGCCATGTAGTAATTGCCGCGATGGACGCGGTCGAAATCCGACTGCCGGCGGAGACGTCGGTGGCGTGGAAAGGAGTAATCCGGGGACATGACCGGGGGCGCGCGATTCACAGGATGTAGTGCCGCAAATCACGGACGCGCTGGCGCAGCTCATTGCGGAAATCTGGGTGAGCGATAGAGATCAACAGTTCGGCCCGCTGCCGCAGCGTCTTGCCGTGCAGGTTGACGGCGCCGTATTCCGTAGCGACCCAGTGGACGTGACCGCGGGTCGTGACGACTCCGGAACCGGGAGTCAGTTCCGGGACGATGCGCGAGACCTGTCCGTTCTTCGCCGTTGCTGGCAGAGCCAGAATGGGCTTGCCTCCTTCCGACAAGGCCGCGCCACGGATGAAATCCATCTGACCGCCAATGCCCGAGTACATCTGGTGGCCAAACGAATCGGCGCAGATCTGTCCAGTCAGATCGATCTGGATGGCCGAATTGATCGCCAAGACGTGCCGGTTCTTGCGGATCAGTGCGGTGTCGTTAGTGCGATCGCACGGATGAAACTCGACGAGGGGATTCTCATGCACAAAGTCGAACAGTTTCTGGGTTCCCGTGACGAAGCTCGTCACAATCCGTCCCGGGTGGACCGACTTGAACCGGTTGGTGATGGCGCCGGTCTCGAAGAGTTCGACCAGCCCATCCGAGAACATCTCCGTGTGGACGCCCAGATCCTGCTTATGCTTCAGACGGGCGAGAACGGCATCCGGAATAGAACCGATGCCCATCTGCAGGCACGCACGATCCGGCACGAGCGCCGCCACGAGTTGCCCGATGCGGGCGTCGACGTCCGTTTCCGGCGACGGCGGATGCTCGTGCAGCGCGCGGTTCGTGGCCGTGAAGGCCTTCACTCGCGTAAACGGTACCACCGTGTTTCCGTGGGTGCGCGGAAATTTCTCATTGATCTCGGCCAGCACAATTCGGGCATGGGACGCGGCGCTGTGGGCCGCGTCGACCGAAGTGCCGAGCGTACAGAAACCATGCCGATCCGGCGGTGAAAGCTGAAGCAGTGCCAAGTCGAGCTTTACTTCGCCGGACGCAAACAGGCGCGGGATATCGGACAGGAAAATCGGGATGAAATCGGCCCGTCCTTCCACGACCGCTTTGCGAAGCGGCCCGCCGATGAACAACGAGACTGACCGAAAATTGTCTTCCCGTCCGGGTGCGGCGAAATCCGCCGGGCCCGCCGTATGCAGGTGGAAAATGCGCACGTCGCGCAAGTCATTGCGCTG
>JBFWYF010000180.1:0-10132 GCA_050186685.1 Pirellulaceae bacterium | reverse complement strand
CGGTAACCTTCATCGCCGAGACGATCGATGTCGGAAACCTCTCAGCTCGGGATGTGCGCAGCGGTTCGAGTCCCTTTGGCGTGTGGGGGGCCCTCGGGTCGATTCAGGGCGGTGAGACGGCGTCGCTGGGGCTCTAGACCTTACCCACCAGAGTAGCCCACGGACGTGGTGCTCGTCGCCATCCTTAATCTCCTGGCCAGCGGTCTTTGTACTGGGGACGGAATCGATGAAACGCATACAGCACGGGGCATTCTCCTTCGCCATCGTTCTCGGCATGTTGTGTGGCTGTGGTGAACGCGGTGTGGACGGCCGACCGACGCCGGTGCCCGTCTCCGGTACCGTGCTTTACAATCAGCAGCCCTGTGCGGATGCCCAAGTGGTATTCGCGCCCCAGGATCACAATCACGCCGCAGTTGGAAAATCCGATAGCAGCGGTCGTTTTGTTCTTCAGACTTTTGAGCCTGGAGACGGCGCCGTTCCGGGACGTTTTCGGGTCGTCGTCACCAAATTCGAAGCGATCGATACTCCCGATGGAGGCTTCAAGGAGACTTTCTTCCTGCCTCAGAAGTACCGGGACGCGGAAACGAGTGGTTTGACAGCCGTCGTCGCGACCGACGGCGCTAACGACATCCAGCTCGAGCTCGTCGATTGATAGGTCGCGATAGCGATCCTTGGTTCATCCACGGAGGTCAAGCGTATGCGACGCGCCCTGCTTTTAATCCTCACGGCGGTATCCATCCGACTGCTGCTTTTCGGCGGTAGCCTGACAGGTGCCGCGGAGAAGCTGACACCGGCACCGGAGGGCACATTCAGCGTCGTCGTGATCCCCGACACTCAGGCCTACGCCGGCGCCGGGACGAAAGGTGACTCGGATAGTACGGCACCGGTGACGAATCGGATTTTCGCCGCTCACACGCAGTGGATTGCCAACAACCTGCAGCGCCAGCGTATTGCGTTTGTCAGCCACGTGGGAGACATCGTCGACATAAACGTGGAATCGCAATGGGAGGTTGCGCGGCGGTGCATGGACACGATTCACGGGCAGGTGCCCTATGGTATCTCGGTTGGAAATCATGACATGACGTCGCGCGGGGACTCGACGCTGTTCCAGCAGTACTTTCCTCGGAGCCGGTTTGAGTCGTTCGCCTGGTACGGGGAATCGTACGGCGGGTCGCCCGCTGGGAAACACATCTCTGGCGACAACGCCAATAGTTTTCAGCTGTTTTCGGCTGAAGGGCTCGATTTCGTGTTTCTGCATCTGGAGTGCAATGCGCCGGATGATGTCCTCGAGTGGGCGAACGGCATCCTGGCTCAGCACGCGGGACGCCTGGCGCTGATCACGAGCCATATGGGTTGGGGTCCCCGCGCTCGGCCCGTCCGCAACGAGGAATACATCTCGGCTCCGAAGGGCAGGATGACCTGGCATAAGGTGCACGGCGAGCGCGGCAACTCGCCGCAGCAGATCTGGGAGAAGTGCTACCAGCACCATCCCCATCTCGTGGCCGTGTTCTCGGGGGACCAAAGCCGGACGCAGGCGTACCGGGCTGCCAGCCCCGGCCGGCACGGCAATGTCGTGCACGAGTTCATGCAGGACTATGGCAGCGGCTGGTTGCGGATGTACCGCTTCCACCCGAGGCCGGATCGAGTCCATGTCGAGGCGATCACGTTTCATCCGGTTACGGAAGAGCTCTGCGAGGGCGTGAAGCTGGTTCCCGCACGCGAGGAACACCAGTTCACGTTCGAGTTCCCGCTTCACCAGCGAATCCGCTGAAACAGCGCTTTCAGCTTGCTGCCTTTGGCCTCATTCAGCATATGGACGAAGGAAATTCGGCCTTCCAGATAGCGGCGAAAATCCGAGTGACCCTCGCGATTCTGACTAGCCGGCCCGTGCCGTACACAGTTCGTGAGGGTGGCTTTTAACTGTTCGTAATCGCTGCGCCGCAGATTGAGTCGCTCGTTGACCACGATCCCGGCGAGCTGTTGGCGGACTCCGCGATGCATGATACGGGTCTTCCGATGGTGCACGGAAAACCCTTCGTCCAGCGCGATCGCGCTGGCGTGCACGGAAAATCGCCGGGCGCTGAGCCGGAACGCGTCATCGCCGGAGAACGCCAGGTCGTCGGCGTAGCGGGAATAGGCGGCACCGACCGATTCTGCCAACCCAGTGAGGCGGCAGTCGAGCCGGTAGGCGCACAGGTTGGCCAGTGCGGGCGAGCTAGGGGCACCTTGCGGAAGGTGTGGCCGTCCATAGCGCCCCTGGAGTTCGGCCATGGATTCCCCCGCGCGTAGCTCGTGCGGATTCCAGATCTCGAGTGGCGTGATGCTCGTGCAAAGTTCTGCCAGGGTCGTCGCCACCTGTTCCGGGTAACCGGCCGTGCGAAACACGGCCCGGACGCGGGCTCGCGAAATGGAAGGAAAGAAGTCGCGGAGGTCTAGCCGTACGACAACGTGGCGACCTACATGCGGCGCCGCGAAAGTGCAGATGGATGTACCGTGGCGAAACGCGTGAGCGGCAAGATGAGGCGGAATCCCCTCGAGAATGCCTGTCAGGATCCGCCGCTGAATCGCTTTCAGCCGGGCCTTCGGGGCCTCGATCAGCCGCGCTTGACCGAACCGCTTGCTTACCAGCCGATACCGATAGTGACTGCGTCGTTCGGCGAAGTGCCGATGACTCAGGCACCGGCTGTCCGCGAACCAATCCAGCTCGCGGATGCTGACTCCCAGCCAGTTCGCGAGTTCGCGACTGGTGCAGATCTCCGGCAACCGCCAGGCCCGGGCTTTTTCGGCGGGACACATCACCTCGTGACCGACCAGCCAGTTGGTGACGGAGAGATCGTATCTTTCGTAGGCGCGGTGGAACCCGGCGTCGCGGAGGATGAAGTCGGTGACCTGTGCCTGGGTGGGCCGCATGACACCCCAGCGTCTTGTCACCACGCGTTCAGCCAGCCGATGCAGCCACGGCCAGCGCCGTCCCAGCATGTCGGCAGCGCGCCCGCTCAGCTGGTCGGCAGTCCATTCACCGCGTAGAAAAGCCGTCGCGAGGGCGTGGGCAAGGTAGGTATCGGAATGCATGAGAGAAGGCGGCAGAGTATCCCAACGAGTCTGGTCCGGCGTGAGCTTTTGTGCGCCAAGCGCACTGCCGCTCACGCGACGAAATCTCAGCCATTCATGGTCCCCTGGGGTAACCCCAGAGAGGCGCAGCCGAACAGCGAGTCCGAACTTCGCCGGCTTGGGATACTCAGCCGCCAGGAGTGAACCGGAATGATAGTACCAGACCGACGCAGCGCGGTGAAATGGAGTAAATGAAACCGCCACCGGCCAATCCCGCTACTCGTCAAGCTGTTCCAGCGCAATGCCAGATACGAGAGGAAGTCCCGCTTTCGGGCGAAATTCCAATTCCAGGAAGTCTCCCAGCATCACGCGGTCCAGTCTGTGAACTGTCGCGGAACCAGCAGCGTCTCCGGTGAGCGTGATGTCTGTCAGATGTGCCTGTCCCGCGACGTCGACGTCGAACACCCGTGTCCCTCGAGCAATGCTGGGGGGGCAACCGAAATGCAATCGAACCCGGTACGGACGCCGGGCGGATCCCTCGGCACCTGCCGAACTGGTCTCGTCGGCGTCCACGATCAGCCGCGCGGTCGCCGTGTTCGGCCCGAGATAGCTCGAAGACAACCGCGGTCCACTGCCGCGGATGACGAACACAATGGAATTTCCCGGTTTCCAGTCGGGATGGCTCAGCACTTCGCGTAACAACGGGGTCAAGTCGGGCGTGCGCTGCAATGGACCGGACTCCCCTTCGACGGTCCACGCGGGACAGTTCCACCGGACCTGCTCCTTGGTCAGCTGCCTTCGCGACAAGTCACCCATTTGATTCGAGAATCGCAGCGCGTTGCCGTGCCACTCGGCCCGGATGGTGAGCTCACACGGTTCGGTAGCGGGACCGCGGCAGACAAATTGCAGATGAGCCGACCGCATATGCGACTGTGCGTCCAAGGGAAGGTCCTGGAAGCGAAGTCCCGCAATTTGAGTGATCCCGACTGGGCCACCCAATTCCAGCCCGCTGCTGTTCAGGCGGACTTCGCCCGTGGCGCTCTCATTTGCGTCGTCATCCGAGTGTTCGATGGCCAGACCTTCGCTCAGCGTAATTCGCCGCTCGGCTCGAAGTCCCAATCTCAGCCGTGTGACCCCCTCTACGCCGGAGCTGACGACCCACGGGAGCGGCGTGTTACGCATCGCGAAGGTCGGATCCGAGTAGAATTGGGCTCCCTCATTTACATCCAATCTCAGGTAAGGTGTTTCGCCTGTGCGATTCGGAAATTCCATCCACATGAGCCCGCTCGCGTCGCGGCGGTGTCCCGGTGCACCGAAATTGATTCCGATTTTGCGCAGCGGACCTGCCGACGGTTCCAGGGTCGCCGTATTCGTGACGGACCAGACATCGAGATCGGGCATGTGGACTAGCGCCAGGGACGTTTGGTTCTGATACCCGCAGCTGCACGTTCGCGTATAGTCCGGTGCGTTCAAAACGCCGTCGGCGACGACGAGATTCGTTGTGCATCCGGAGCGAAATCCGCCAAAGTGTCCTGTGCCGCTTTCCGTGATGAGATCGAAGAAGGCGGCGGTCTCGGAGCGGAACGTGAGCAGATTCTCGCTCGCCACAATCGTGTTGCATCCCTTGGCCCGCGTGATCTTCCACGGCACTTGTTCGCCTGTCAGGGGATTGGTCACCATTTTCTGGGAACCGTCCTTCAGGTAATACGCGCCTGCCGATTCGGCATATTGATCCGCGTTCGTAATGATCAGGTCGTGGTACAGCACGCACGGCCCCGAATACCGGAGGTCGTCCTTCCTCCAGACGCTTTCTCCGCTCGCGCCGCGGAGCACGGCCATACCCTGACCGACCTCAGCGGCCAGCCGGTCGCTCGCGGCTGCGCCGGCTTGCAGCAGCAGGTCGTGTTCCTCGGAGTATCCTAGCCAGGTTCCGAACACGCGGTCCCGCGACTCCCAGGCCACTTTGCCAGAGCGCACGTCGAATGCCAGGATACGATAAGTCGTAGGATTGGACTCGCCGCGCCGCCGCAGAAACTCTTCGACAGGCTGGGGATTCTTGTCCAGGGCGTAGACGAGCCCGTGCCCGGCGACGATGCCGTTGTGCCAGAAACTGTGGAGGGCCTCGATTTTCCATAGTGGTTCGCCGGTATACCGGTTAAAGCCGACGAGTGCCAAACTGCCAGCCCGATCAAGACTCGCGAGACCGAAGCCGAGCCGGTTTCGGCTGATGGTTGCATCTGGGACCGCCTCGGGAATGGCGTACCGCGCTCGATAGTTCGCGAAACCTGTTCCACCGATCAAAACGTCCTCATAGACGCCCAGGTAGCCCCAGTCGTTGGGCCGTCCTTCCGCGAGCGCTGGCATGCGAATTTCCCGCAACGACTTACCGGTCGCGGGGTCCAACACATGGCACAAATCACCCTCGACCGCATACAAGCGGTCTGGCGTGACAACATAATTCGTGCCGCGGGCGTTCGAGCCCGGGATGTGGACCTGGTTATACGCCGTGTCCAGGGGTGTGTCGGCGTAGGTCGCATCCAGAAAAACGTCACTCGTCCCGAAATCCTTGAACTGGCGCTGCCAGAGCATGCGTCCGGTGTAGACGTCTCGCGCCGTCAATTGATTGATCCCCTCGATGAATAGACGCCCACCGACGACTTGTTCGGGCGGTCCATGCCCATGTCGCGGCAATACGTCGTCGTGACTTGCTCCGCCGAACCACAAAATTCCCAGCGGCAGTTTCACGCGCTCATCACTCGATTTAATCGAATTGGCGATATCGCCATAGCGATGAGTCCACGTGCCCGCTCCCGGCAGGGGACCGACGCGGCGCACAATCACTCCATGGGAACTTCGCTTGACATCGGCTCGCTCCAGTCTCGCAGCCAGAATTTTCCTGTGGACGGAACCGGCCTCTGCCGCCGGGGCAAGCACGTGCATGACGCCACCATACGGGCGCACGGATCCATACAGACGCGTAAGCCATCCCGGCTGGTCGATCCCACGCGCGGTCACTTCGGGAGCGACAAAGATCATATTGGCCACATACGGAGGAGGGGCGAATTCGTCCCATATCGTCGAATGGGCCGTAACTCGACCGTACAATCCCGCACCGTCGAGACGATTGCGCAGTTGACGCACGCGCGCCGTATCTTCGTCGAATACCGCGAGTTCGACAAATGAGGAACTCAGGGCGATTGCCTCGATCGTCGCTGCATCGGCGGCCCCCAGCCAGATGGCATATCCCGCCGCATCGCCGGCCTGGAGCAACTCGGCAGATCGCCCGGCCGCAGTTTCGGAAACCGCCAGGGCCATTTCGATCTCGCGGTGGACCGTCGGCCGCGTGGTCTCGCCAGCACCGAATGCCAGGACGTGTCCCTCACGCGTGACCGCGAACAGGCGTTGGTTCGCAGCGGCCAGTCGCTCGACCGTACCCTCAGTGGACTGGGTCCACAGGATCTTGGCGGGCTGGCTTCCAGTCGGAAGGCGAATGGCCGTGAGTGTGCTGCGCGGCGACGCGGAGTCGAAATCGGAATCCAGGCCGTGGCCGGCAGCGTACAAGGTCTGCCCGGCCAGAATCAAATCTCCGCGCCCGTCAGCCGCCGTTTCCCAGATTTTGGCATGCGTTTGAGCATCGTAGGCGCGTATTACCGGCGTGATGCCATCGAGTTCAGCGGAATAGATGAAGTGCGGTGCGAGCACCGGTTGATTGGGGGAAAACGCAGACTTTTCGCCGGTTGTCAGATCGTGTGCAAGGGTTCCTTTGAGCCGTGTGTGAACAAACCAGTTCGTTTCGTTAGCGGCCACGAACGAACCTCCCACACCCTTTCCCGCCGTCGCCAACCCGTAATACTCCATGCGTCCGGAGCCGCGATCGAAAACGGCCGGCACCGTGCGGCCGCCAGGAACTAACAAGAGGTTCTCAGTCGCAACGAGCGCCCCCTGCGGAGCGATGCTGCCAAAAGACGGTGTCTTCTTCACGTTCTTGACGTATTCCGACCCGGTGTCATCGTTCACCCATAGCACGTCGCCCGTCTTCGCATCCAGTGCGTAGATAAAGACACCCATGAAGGGCCAGATACTGGCCGCCATGTAGATCTGGCCATCCCGAATGACCGGCCCCCCGCGCATGGGCCATGCCGAGACGAGCCGCTGATTTCCGAGAACTTGACGGGCGTCCGGGCCGCCGCGAAATCGCCACTTCTCCTCGCCGGTCGCCGCCGTGACGCAATACAAGTTCCCATCGTCGCTCGCAAAGTAGACATGACCCTGCCAGACCACTGGGGGCAGCCGGACCGGACCCGAGGCGAAGCAGGTCCAGAGTTTCGTCCCCGTGGAAACGTCGTACGCCACGACCTTATCGCGGTCGTTGAATGCCAGAAAAAGTCGCCCCTCCGCGACGACCGGCTCAAAGATGCGGTCATAGGTCATCAGGTCCCGATTCAGCGCGTCGTCCCATGTCTGTCGTCGTGCGGTCAAGGCCAGCGTCCATTGGAGCATCAACCGGTCGGGCAGCACCTCGGATGAGGCAGCGGTTCGCCCCGCGTCGAATCGCCACATGGGCCAATCTTCGGCATTCCCCTCAGATATACTTCCGACCGCGATCCACCCACCCAGTACGAGCACGCACAGATTTCGCCACATCGTGTCGCTCCCTCACGTCCCAAAATTGCCGGGCCGCACTGCCAGCGCGGCGCGATGACGCTAGATCACGATGCGCAAGGAATGATGAAGCTTCCGCGAGTTTTGTGGAACGCGGCTCGTTTAGCGCAAGCCGCCAGATTTCGCCGTGTGCTCGTAACAGAAGTCGCACGACTTCTGACGTGACCCCGTGGCGGATCGAGCGACCGAGGAAGGGGCGCTGCGCGATTCGTGAAGCAATCCGGATCAGGCCCGGCGAAAGCCGGATCGAGAGGAGTCGAACGGGATAATTTGGATCCTGGCGTCAGACCATGGCTAATTCCGGCCGTCTTGAGCGCCTATTAGACAGGTGGGCCCGCGCTTCGTTAGCGCGGTCGCCACATCGCCGCGCACCATGCGGCAGCTCCAACGGTATTAGTCAGGCTCTGTCAGCAACCTGACCCTCTCCCGGAGCAAGGAGAGTCGGCCCCCTCGCGGTTGCGCGCTGGCGGAGAAGGGGCGAGCGACTGGAGGATTGGGCGGTCTTCGCTGCCGACGTCTCGCTGATCAGTCTCTTGCCGGGCCAGGGAGTGATGGGTCGGCGGGGTTCGTGACGAACGGCGTGACGGAGGATAGTGGCTTGGGTGTCCCTGCAGGCTCGCAGGCGCTGGGCGATATCAATCAGGACGACATCGATGACGGCTTGCTGTCGCAAGATGTCCGATGACGGCGCAAAGCGCCGCGGCGGATGTCGCGGTCGGAACTCTTGCGAGTCTCCCTACAAGCTTGTTCCGCTACAAGGTTCTTCGTGACGAGTGCATATCCACAGTATGTCCGTGGGAGGATTCGCCATGCGTCGCGACTTCGCCGAACCGCGGTCACGGTGGCTGAAGGCGGTGACGGCGTCGATCGCCACCATCGCGGTGTGCCTCTTGGCCGTGCGATGGCTGTTGCCGCCCGAGGCGGCGCCGCAAGACTTCCGTGTCCCGCAGAGGCGTGAGCGAGGCCGCGGAGTCGGAACTCTGGCGAGTTCCGCTACCAAGGTGAGGCGGACCTCGCGTAGCGGAAGTCGCTAGACGCCGCCCGAGGCGGCGCCGCAAGACTTCCGTGTCCCGCGCAGAGGCGTGAGCGAGGCCGCGGAGTCGGAACTCTGGCGAGTTCCGCTACCAACGTGAGGCGTACCTCGCGTAGCGGAAGTCGCTAGACGCCGCCCGAGGCGGCGCCGCAAGACTTCCGCGTCCCGCGGAGGCGTGAGTGAGGCCGCGGAGTCGGACCTCTGGCGAGTTCCGCTACAATCGTGGGGCACACCTCGCGTAGCGGAAGTCGCTAGACGCCGCCCGAGGCGGCGCCGCAAGACTTCCGCGTCCCGCGGCGGCGTGGACCCGCGGAGTCGGAACTCTGGCGAGTTCCGCTACCAACGGGAGGCGTACCCCGCGTAGCGGAAGTCGCTAGACGCCGCCCGAGGCGGCGCCGCAAGACTTCCGTGTCCCGCGCAGAGGCCCCGGGGACTGACTAGGACGAGAGTGCCCGGGCTTGACGGATATAATGCCCCGGGTCCATACTCAGAAGCAGATCGCGACACCCCTCAAAAGTGTTATATGGGTATCGCGACCGGAAGAGGCACCCCCGTTGGTAAGTTTGCCGGACCACCGGCACGCTGCCGTGAGTGCCAGAACACGGGGCACCTGGGCATGACCGAACAATCCCACGAACAAGATTGGCTGCGGCGCTTAGACGCTGATGCCTATCGAGGTGACGCCTGCGTTCACTGGTCGCTCGCCATCGAAGAGCGCAGGACCGGCTGGCTGATTCCTATCTTCTATTACAAGTTCCGGGAGCTGCTGACGCATAGCCTGTTTCGCTTCCAGCTGTGTTGCCCAATCTACTGCTGCATGCCCGACCATCTGCACCTGCTGTGGCTCGGGCTGGCCGACGTTTCCGATCAGCGCAACGCCATGAAGCACTTTCGGCGACATCTAAATCGAGTGCTGAAGAGGCTGGGCGTCGCGCTGCAGAAGCAACCGTACGATCACGTGCTGCGCCCCGATGAACGCCAGCCGGCGGCATTCGCGGAGGTCGTCGAATACATCGCCAGGAACCCGGAGCGCGCGGGTTTGGTCGAGGGGGATCGGTATCGCGAATATCCGTTCACGAACTGCCTGCTTCCCGGCTATCCGGAGGTGACGCTCTGGCAGCCAGGTTTTTGGGAGACGTTGGATCGGATTGTGTCTTACCTGCGGAAACGGGGAGTCGTGAGTAGTGCGCCGCGGAACGCGTAGCGGAAGTCGCTAGACGCCGCCCGAGGCGGCGCCGCAAGACTTCCGTGTCCCGCGCAGAGGCGTGAGCGAGGCCGCGGAGTCGGAACTCTGGCGAGTTCCGCTACCAACGTGAGGCGCACCCCGCGTAGCGGAAGTCGCTAGACGCCGCCCGAGGCGGCGCCGCAAGACTTCCGTGTCCCGCG
>JBFWYF010000179.1:0-10261 GCA_050186685.1 Pirellulaceae bacterium | reverse complement strand
TCGCGCGTACCGATGGACTGTTCCTTCCGCGCGCCCGAGACCTGGATTGACTTGTCCCTTTCCGCCGAGGCCACGCGAATCTCACCCATCCGCTCGTTGTCGGCAACGTCACCGCGCGCCTTTTGAATCGCCTCGGAGGCGGCTTTCTGGCCAATGGCATCGATGTAACCCGACTCGTCGGTGATATCCGTGATGTTGACGTTGATCAGCTGGAGGCCGATCTTGTTCAATTCTGGTTCCAGGCTCTTCTGAATGTGCTGAAGAAACGTCTCGCGGTCGCGGTTGATTTCCTCGATGTGCATCGACGCGATCACTTGCCGCAGTTGGCCGAAGATGATTTCTTCGGCCTGTTTGCGGATCTCCTGCACGCTCAACCCGAGCAGTCGGACGGCGGCGTTCTGCATGACGTCCGGGCGCGTGTCCACGGCCACCGTAAAAACGCTCGGCACGTTCACGCGGATGTTCTCGGCCGAGAGCGCTCCGCGCAGCGGGATTTCAATCTGAATCGGTTCGAGGCTCAGGTACGCATAGTCCTGCAGCAACGGCACGACGAACGCCGCACCGCCGTGAATCGTCCGCGCCGCCTGTCCACCACGCGAAAACGTCTTGCCGTAGATCACCAGCACCCGGTTGCTCGGACAGCGTTTAAACTGCCGCGAGAACAACGTCACGAACATGACAAACATCAGGGCCACCGTTCCCACCAGAATGCCGATCATGATGGTGGGTTCGAGCCCGAGCAGCATGGGGACCTGCATGGTATGTCTCCGAGCGTTAAGGTTTCCGCTGTCCGCGTGGCGCACCGAGGACGGAATAATCGCTTACGTGTGGGCGACGGTCTTGGCCAGCGCCTCCACCTCCAGGGTGTCCGAGCCCGTGACACCCGTCACGACGACTTTGGTGCCCGTCGGGAGCTTTTCGTCGCCGGCCGTCACCGCAGGGTACTCCATCAGGCGGTGCTGGACGTTCAAATGTATCTTGCCAATTCCGCTCCGCAGGGGCGGGATCGAAAGATAGACGGTCCCTTCCTCGCCGATGGCCCGGCGAATCCGCACGGTTCCGTCCTCGCTGAAACGTCCGAACAGTTTCAGGATGTAGTGAACGGTGTACATCGCCACGGCGCCCCCCGCGAGCGCGACGATAAACTGCAGCACCGGCGGCTGTTGGAGCGAATCCGCTACGAGTCCGCACAATCCGAAAAAGGCCGTAGCCGCGACCAGCGTCCGAAACGTGATGACGCCAAACAGCCAGGTCGAGCCGTGATGCCCCCCGGCGTCGTGCCCGTCGGGACTCGCAAAATCCGAGGATCCGTCGGCAAAAGCCCCCCCAACCTCCCCTCCCGCATGCCCCCCCATCTCGGCATGATCCCCACCCATTCCTACCAGGGTCAGCACGAACTGGCAGATCAACACGGTTCCACCCACCAAGGCAAAGAACATGTACACGTTGAACATGGTGTAGCGTCTCCGGAAATGCGATGAACTCGTGCGTAGTTCGCTGACGGCTGGCCGATCTTGGCGAAAACCGGCCGGCAATCGTCGGTCGATCTGGGCCTAACACCAAAGCTTCCAGCAGGTTACTGTGTTGCCACCCCGCGAGCCACCTCGATCAACGTCCGCACGAACTGGCCGCTGCCCCCCGCATCCGACCATGGCTTGGGACTATCCAGGAACGCTGGTCCGGCGATATCCAGGTGAACCCACGGCTTCCCTCCCACGAACTCCTCCAGGAACTTCGCCGCCGAGATCGCGCCGCCCCAGCGCCCGTCGCCGACGTTCTTGATGTCGGCTACCGAGCTGCGAATGTGCTCCCGGTACTCATCGAACATCGGCAGCTGCCACGCCGGCTCGCCGCAGGCTTGCGCCGCCCCCAGGACCTGGTCACACCAGGCCTGGTCGTTCGTCATCGCCCCGGCCACGTCGCGGCCGAGCGCGACCATACAGGCGCCCGTCAGGGTGGCGAGGTCCACGATCCGGCCGGCTCCGTAGCTGAGCGCCACGTCCAGCACGTCGGCCAGCACGAGCCGCCCCTCGGCGTCCGTGTTGAGCACTTCGATGGTGCGGCCGTTGCGCGCCTGCAGTACGTCGCCCAGCTTGAACGCATTGCCGCTCACCATGTTCTCGACCAGGCCGCAGAAACCCGAGACGTTCACCGGCAGTTTCAAACGCGCAATGGCCTGCATGGCGGCCAATACTGTCGCCGCGCCGGCCATATCGCACTTCATCGTCTTCATGTTTTCGTTGTCTTTGATCGACAGGCCGCCGGAATCGAAGGTCACTCCTTTGCCGACCAATGCCAACACAGGCTGATCCGGTTCGGTACCGCAGTGGCGCAGGATGACCAGCCGTGGCGGTCGCGACGAGCCCCTTGCCACGGCCAGCATGGATCCACACCCCTCCTGCTCCAGTTTCCGCTCGTCCCAGACCTCGATCGACAGACCCACCTCCTGGGCAATGCGTCGTGCCATAACCGCGAAGGTCTCGGGATACATGTCACTGGCCGGTTCGTTCACCATTCTGCGCGTCAG
This sequence comes from Pirellulaceae bacterium, assembly GCA_050186685.1. Lineage (GTDB taxonomy): Bacteria > Planctomycetota > Planctomycetia > Pirellulales > Pirellulaceae > CAZFLF01. The sequence continues at coordinate 7,734 of JBFWYF010000179.1, read as the reverse complement.
GTTGACGGCTTCGGCCTGGATCCACCCTTCGTGAACGGCGGCCGCCTCGGAACCAGCCCAATGCAGCTCGGCGAACGGATGGAGTTTCTTCTCCGCGCGGTACAGGTCCTGCCCAACGCATCCCGTCATGACACCACAAATGCCCGCCGCGGCCAGCTCGACGGACCAGTCCGCCGGCGCAAAGCACGCCACCCGGGCAACGGTCCGGCTCGCCAGCGACTTGGCGGCCGTCGCAAACGCACGCAGCGCCTGTCCACGCTGCAATTTCGCCCGCTCGCCAAGCCCCAGCACCAGTAGCCGTGGCGATCGGCAACCCGCCGGTGCAAGCACGAGACAGACCTCACCCAGTTTGCCAGTGATCTCTTTGGCCTCGACCAGCCGGCGGAGGCCGCCGTGCAGGACCTCGTCCAGCTGCCGCATGGCTGGCTGCAGCAGTGGGTCGTCCTGATAACAGCCGACCACGACTGCGTCGGCCTCCACATCCTGAGGGGCCTGAGTTGCCAACGTGACTTTCATGGACCGCTTTCTCCCGCGCTCACGGTGTAATTTCCTGCCCGAAGCGACTCAATTCTAGCGGATTTCTCACCACCGCAACGCACGGGAAGGGGTGCGCGGCTATTATGCCGGCATGGGCTATCGCAATCTGGCATCCTGCGTCGCCGACCTCGAGCGGTCCGGTCATCTCGTCCGGCTGGACGAAGAAGTCGATGCGCACCTCGAAGCGGCCGAAATCCACCGGCGTGTCTACCGCGCACAGGGTCCCGCCATCCTGTTCTCGCGAGTTCGCCATTGTGCCTTCCCGATGGTGTCCAATCTGTTCGGTACCCTTGAGCGAGCCTGTTACCTCTTCCGCGACACGCTCGCGTCCGTACGGCGGCTCATCGAGTTGAAAGTTGATCCGACACAGGCGTGGCGGCAGCCGCATCGGTATTGGAGCGTGCCGCTGACGGGGCTGACGATGCTGCCCCGCCGCACGCGCCACGGACCCGTGCTGGCCCACACCACTCGCATCGGCGACTTGCCTCAAGTCGTTTCGTGGCCTCGCGACGGGGGCGCTTACGTCACATTGCCACTCGTCTACTCCGAGGACGTCGATCGCCCCGGACTGATGCAGGCCAATCTGGGCATGTACCGCGTGCAACTCTCAGGCGGGCAATACGTGCCGGACGAGGAAGTCGGCCTGCATTACCAGATCCATCGGGGACTGGGTGTTCACCAGGCCAAGGCGATTGCCCGCGGACAGCCTCTGCGTGTCAACATCTTCGTGGGTGGCGCGCCGGCCATGACCCTGGCGGCAGTCATGCCCTTGCCGGAGGGCATGTCGGAACTCACGTTTGCCGGGGCGCTCGCCGGCCACCGGATTCCCATGATCGTTCCCCGCGGGACCGGCGCCGGCGGACCGGCGCCGCTGGCGATCTATGCGGACGCGGATTTCTGCATCGAGGGCACCATCCGCGAAGGCAAGCTGCTGCCGGAAGGTCCCTTCGGCGATCATCTCGGCTATTACAGCCTGGCGCATGATTTTCCCGTGCTGCACGTTCACCGGGTCCTCCATCGCCCGGACGCGATCTGGCCCTTCACCGTCGTGGGACGGCCGCCCCAAGAGGACACGGTCTTCGGCCAATTGATCCACGAACTGACCGGCCCCATCATTCCGACCGTCCTGCCAGGCGTCCGCGCGGTGCACGCCGTCGATGCCTCGGGTGTGCACCCGTTGTTGCTCGCCATTGGCAGCGAACGCTACGTCCCCTACCAGCCCCGCCGCCAGCCGGCCGAGCTGCTGACCCAGGCCCACGCCATCCTCGGGCAAGGCCAGATGTCGCTGGCCAAGTACCTGCTCATCATCGACGGGCAGGACGACCCGCACCTGGACATTCATGACATCAGGGCGTTCTTCCGCCATCTCCTGGAACGCGTCGACTGGCAGCGGGACCTCCATTTTCAGACGAGGACGACAATCGACACGCTCGACTACTCCGGCACCGGGTTGAACGAGGGATCGAAGCTGGTAATGGCGGCGGTCGGGCCGAGCATCAGGACGTTGCCGATCACCATCGACGGATTGCCGCCGCTGCCCGCCGGTTTCGCGGAGCCTCAAGTGTGCCTGCCCGGCGTCCTGGCCTTGCGAGGGCCCGCTTATGCCGCGGAGTCGGATGGCAGCGATCACGCCGTGGAACGATTCTGTAACGCCTTTCCCGCCGGGTCCCCCTGGAATGCCTTTCCCTTGATCGTGGTTGTCGATGACAGCGCATTCACCGCTCGCAACCTCGCCAACTTTCTGTGGGTCGTCTTTACGCGCAGTAACCCCGCGGCCGATGTTTACGGCATCGAGTCGTTTACCCGCCATAAGCACTGGGGGTGCCGCGGCGCACTGGTGATTGACGCCCGGATCAAGCCGCATCATGCTCCCCCGCTGACCGAAGATCCTGCCACGACGCGGCGCGTCGACGCCCTGGCCGCCCGAGGAGGTCCTTTGTCGAAATACTTGTGATCGGCAGGAATCAGCGAGTGGCGGCGGATGGCGAGCAAACGAACATCTGACAACGTATGACGACCCTGGACGAGCTGTTGGCACGCACTTTCTCGGGCGGCATGTTTGACCCCGTCCGGTGGGCGATCAGCCTCTGGCTGTTCGCGTTTGGCGCATGTGTCGGCAGCTTCATGAACGTCGTCATCTGGAGACTGCCGCTCGGCAGGGGACTCACCTTTCCCGGCTCCCGCTGTCCCAACTGCGGGCACGCGGTCCGAGCGTGGGACAACATCCCGATCCTCAACTGGTTCATCCTCCGCGGTCGCTGCCGGGACTGCCGGATTCCAATCTCCCCGCGTTATCCGGCTGTCGAGTTCCTGGTCGCGATCCTGTTCGTGGCGGTGGCCTGGGCCGAGCCCCTGCACGCGGACCGCAATCTGCCGACGCTCCTCGCTTCCTCACCAGACCCCGTGTCCCGGATGTCGTCGATCGTCGCCGTTTACGCGGAGCAGATGTTGCTCGTCTGCACCCTGACGTGTGCGGCATTCATGTGGTTCGACGGTAACCGTCCACCGCGACGCCTATTCGTGCCGGTGGCGGTGATCGGTCTGATCGGCCCGTGGGCCTGGCCTCAGCTCCAGCCGCCGTTGCTGTTTGCAGGAAGTGGAGGGGTGCAGCGCGCCGCGGCGTCCGTGGGGGAGCTGCTGCTCAGCATCGCGTACGCGTTCGGCGCGAGTCTCTGCGTCGACGCCCTCGCGCGACCTCGTCTGGCTCGCTCCGCCGAGGAACCGGCCCTTGCCTCGCGGGAGACAGGAAACCGCGGCAGTTATTTCCTCGGCGATCGTACCGCGCACGAGTCGTCGTTATGGGAACTGGCGATCTGCGGGATCGTGCTGGGGGCGACTCCGCTGGCCCGCATCACTGTCTTCGCGGCCGGATTGTATCTCCTGTTCAGCGGGCTAAGCCGCGCCGTCACGGCGCTGCGGGGGTTCCCGTGGACCGGTCTGCTCACCGCCGCACTGGTGTTGCATCTGGTCGGCGCTCGCTGGGACGCTCTACAACCGCTGCACGGTGCGACGTCCGGCATTGTGTTTATCCTGGGTTCCCTGGGGGCCGTGCCTCTGTTGCTGCTGATGGCCTCGTCGCTGCGGCGCAAGGACACGGCAACCCCCGAGGGATGGAATCGTAACTGGCCCGTTTACAAGAAGACTGCGACCATGCACCAACCTCACCATGCCCCCAGCGTCGAAGCCATCCTGAAGTCGCCCAGCTATCGGCTTGCCGAGCTCGATACCGATTTTCTGCAGCGAAATGAACTGCGGCCCGTGCGGCTGCAACTGGAATTGCTCAAGCCGGAAATGACGCTCGCCGAGCACGGAGTTCGTTCGACGATCGTCGCTTTCGGAGGCACCCAGATCGTGGAACGCGCCGAGGCCGAACGGCGGCTCGCGCTGGCACAGCAGGCTCTGGCCGACAGCCCGGACGACGCCCAGTTGCAGCGCGCCGTGCGGCGGCAGGAACGACTGCTCGACAAATCGCGGTACTACGACGATGCGCGCGAGTTCGCGCGGCTCGCATCCAGCTTCTGCCAGTCCGGTCGCCGGTGCGATTTCGTCATCGTGACAGGTGGCGGCCCGGGCATCATGGAGGCGGCCAATCGCGGCGCCTTCGATGCCGGAGCCAAGTCCATCGGGCTCAACATCACGTTGCCCGAAGAGCAGGCACCCAACCAATACATCTCACCGGAGCTGTGCTTCCAGTTCCACTATTTCGCGCTCCGCAAGATGCACTTCGTGCTCCGGGCCCAGGCGCTGGTAGTCTTTCCGGGCGGCTTCGGGACGTTGGACGAGCTGTTCGAGGTTCTGACCCTGCGGCAGACGAATCGGATGCAGGCTATCCCGATCATCCTGTTCGGGCGTTCCTACTGGAATCAGGTACTCAACTTCCAGTTCCTCGCGGACGAAGGCGTCATTGCGGACGATCATCTCCGGCTGATCGAATACGCCGAGACGCCTGCCGAAGCCTGGGACATCATCCGGCGCTTCCATGGCCTGTGAGTGTGCCACGACGCTCCGCCGTCGTGATCTGGCACACAGTGACTCATACAGGCCCTTACCCTATTCCGCGATCTCTGCGGCCTTTGCGGGAGAATCCTCGGACTTACGTTCCCCTTTCCTATCAAAGAATTGGGCGTCCGCCAGCGTCTCCTTCGAGAAGACAAAACGCAGAGACCGCCGATCACGCAGAACAGGAAGGGAGCGACCGTGGTCTTTTAAGTTCGATTTGCCTGGTCCACACAGGATGCTCAGGAGCCTTCTCCCGGATTGGACCGCTCTTCCAGTTCCTGGCGGAAGTTGTCTCGCTCGCGGCGAGTCGCTTCCAGATCGAAGACCAAGTACTTCATGTCGAGCCGCAGCTGGCTCAGGGCGTCCTGCACGAGCGTCAAAATGCGGCGGCGGCGCTTCGTGCTCTCGACCACCCGAGACAAGACCGGCTCGATCCGACCGCGGTACTCGGCAGGCAATCCACCGATCAAGTTTGTCAACTCGATCATGTCCGCCGGGAGTTCTTCGTGGTGGTGAGTGCTGTCATTGGGTTGCACGGTCATGAGCTGCGTCTCCGGTGATGAGGTTGAATGGGAGGAGACGTAATGCAGTGACCGTGCCGCGAACCGCGGAGGCGGTGCAGTTACCAACGCAAGCCCTTGAGCAGTCCGTTGTTATGACGTTCCTCACCACCAGGTTGCTTGCGAGCCACGTTGCAAAATGGCGACACGGATTGCCCTGGTTCCAAGCCGCAAATCTTGATACAAGGCCGAGTTACGTGTTGGGGCCGGCTCCGGAACCATGTTGCCATTTCCCGTCATCCCCGATCTCTACTCGGTTGCCCCATGGAGAACTCCTCCCGAGTCTGGATGCGACGGTCATCGTGGCTGCTGCTCTGCTTCGTCTTCACGGGTCAGAGCCCGGCAGCCGAACCGCGCGAAGCGTTTGAAACGGCGAGCCCGTCGTGGCGACTGGGACCGCGCGACTGCAAGGTCTCCATCGCGCGGCACGAGCGGCGATTCGTGGGCGCTCACGGTGGTCGCGGCTGCGAGTATCTCGAACTAGCCAGCGAACCTGGCACCCACATCCAGTTTGTGCATGAGGTAGCCGAGGCGCTCGTCATCAGCGAGCTGATACCCTCGGTGTGGGTCAAGTCGGAACTGCCGGGAGTGCGCTTGCAGGCGCGCGTGGTTTTTCCGAGATCCAAGGACCGGGATGGCAAACCGCTCTCCGACTTGATCGATGGCGACTCCTGCACGCAGGCTGGATCGTGGCGACAGCTGCGCATCGACGACGCGTACCGCAAGATGCAGCGGGCCGCGGTGGGCCTGCGCACTCAACCCGGTCTACGGGTCGATGAAGCCGAGGCGTTCATCGATCGGTTGGTGTTGAACGTCTACACCGAGCCGCGGCCGAATCGGATCTGGATCGACGACCTCGAGCTGGAGGGTTTCGTGTCTGCCTCCCGTGGAAGTCGTCTGCCAGCGACGGGCGATGCAGCCGAGCCCTCCCGGACGGCAGCGGGAAACGGCCCCACCGCCGAGGAACCGCTCCTGTCGAAAGACGGGCTCCAGGGAGATGTCCTGGTCCGGGACGGTCGTCCGATTTTCGTCCGGGCCGTCGAACACCGCGGCGAGACGCTTGCGTTTCTGCAATCGCTGGGCTTCAACGCGGTGCTGGTCAAGGCGCGGCCGGTTCCGACGCTGCTGGACGAGGCGCGCCGAACCGGAATCCATCTCATCACGCTACCTCCGCTGGGCGCGGGTGGAATCGAAATCGGCGCGGAGCACGGTCTGATTCTGGCCTGGTATCTGGGTGAACAGCTGGCGGCGCGGGACGCCGATCATGTGCAGGCCCAGGTGCGGCAGATCCGTCAGGCTGAACCGCAACGTGCGCGCCCCCTGTTGTTACACGTGGCCCAGGATTACGAACGATTCCGGCACGATCAGGGCATGCTGCTGTTCGATCGGCGCGTGATCGCCACGAGTTTCGATCCCAGCGACTTTGGACCGTGGTTGGCACACGTCGCACAGTTCGGGCGGTCGGGAGCCCCGTTCTGGGCGGCCATTCCGACAGAGATTCCCGGCACGACGGTCGACCAGATCCTGCGCCTGGGCCAACAACCGACGGCGCTGCCGCTGCCCGAGCCGGATGGGATGCGCCTGCTGGCGTTCGAAGCGGTGGGGCGGGGAGCGCGCGGGTTGCTGTTCTCTTCCTCGGTTCGGCTGGACTCGCGCGACGTGGTTGCGCAGCTGAGGTGTGCAGCCCTCCAGTCACTGAACCGTGAACTGGAACTGATTGCGCCCTGGGCCGCCGCCGGACGTTCGCTGGGCGAGCGAGTCACGGAGAACCCGCGTTTGAGGGTGTGTCAGTTGTCGGCGGAGGGTGCACAGGTGCTGGTGGTGTCGCGCGTGGTGGCGGACCAGCAGTTCGTGGCATGGGGCAGCCGGACCAGCGAGCCACTCACGTTCACCTTGCCAGCAGCGACGAGCAGCGATCTGGCCTATCTGGTCACTCCTCAGGGATTGTCACCGGTTCCGGTTCAGCGGCGGGCCGGGATGCAGTTATCGGTCGATTCCAGCCAGAGCTTGTCGTTGATCCTGTTGACGCAAAACTCGCTGGCCATCAACTACGTGGGGCGCATTGCCGCGGAGATCCGGCAGGATTTCGCGGCCCGGCAGGTCGAAGTGGCCGAAAAGCTGCTCGACGAAACCGAGTCCCTGCACCGCCAGCTGGCGAGCCGCCCCATCGGTAACGTCGCGGCGGAATCGGAGCTGCAGCGAGCCCGTGCGGACCTTCGCCAGGCGGTCCGGCTGCTGGATACCGCCGACGCCACGCATGCGCTGACACTCGTCAACCGGTGCCGCGAGACGTGTCGCCACATCCGCCGGGGGTACTGGGAATCGACGGTGCTCAGTTTTCCATCGGCGATCTCGAGTCCTCTGTGCACGTCGTTCTCGACGCTCCCTCAGCACTATGCCACCGCGGACCGCCTGGCTCGCGCGGCATGGAGTGTCGACGTCCTGGCGGCGGGCGAGATGGAACAGATGGAGCATCTGCTGCAAAGCGGGTGGCGACTCGAGCCGTCCGATACGCCCCACCTGGCCCAAGACGCGCGGCTGTCACTCGAATCACCCCGTGCCGGGCGGTACTGCCTGCAAATGCGCGTGTGGGAAAAGGAGTCCGACCAGTCGGGAATCCAGGGACAGTGGCCGTTGG
>JBFWYF010000178.1:0-10281 GCA_050186685.1 Pirellulaceae bacterium | reverse complement strand
CGTACGCTCCTCGACGCGGGTTGCGTCCAGTGTCACCCGACGCGAGGCGAAAGCCTGCCCAGCGTACTCGGAGTCGACCTGGCCGGGGTCACGAGCCGCGTGCATCCCGCCTGGTTTCAGCGATTCCTGCTTGATCCGGGTCAATGGAAGCCGCGTACCCGCATGCCGACTTTCTTTCCGCAGGGCCAGAGCTCGAATCGCGATGTGCTCGACGGCCATGTCGAGCGGCAGATTGCAGCCCTCTGGACCTACTTGCGCGAAATCGACTCCCAACCGCTACCCGACAAGGTGTTGCAAGCTCGATCCCGGGACTTTGAACTTATTCCAACTAATCGCCCGATCATCTTGCGGACGTTTATGAACGAGGCCGGCACCCATGCGATTGCCGTGGGATTTCCTGCAGGCGTGCATCTCGCCTGGGACGCCGAGCGAGCGGGACCGGCGATCGCATGGCGAGGCCGCTTTCTGGACGCGCACGGTACCTGGTTCGATCGATTCGCGCCGCCAGCCATGCCGCTGGGTGAATCGATTGCCACGTTTCCTCCGCGCCCGGCCGTGGCCTTGTTCTCGAACGGCGAAACAGCTTGGCCCACGGCCCAGCCGCCGTCAACTCCGGCTATTACCGACCCGGCTCTGTTTCTCGGCTACCGCCTGGACCGTGCCGGCATTCCCACGTTCCGATATCGGGTCGGCCCGCTGGTGGTCGCCGACCGGCTGGTGCCCACCGCGGCGCACGGACTGCAGCGCGAAATCCGCATCGAAGCCGCGCCGAACCAGACGGCCTGGTCCGGCACACCCTGGCTCCGCCTGCACGCAGGCCGCTCATTGCACTTCCTTGAGCCCTCGGTGTGCCGCAGCGACACCGGACTGACGGTTCGTATCTCCACGGCCGCGGCGAATGCCACGTTGCGCGACAGCCCGGGAGGCGGTCAGGAATGGCTCTGGCCGCTGACAGGCTCCGCGCCCTGGACTCTGACACTGGAATACCAATGGTGACGTTTTCCCCTAAGTCGTACCTGCGGCGGTGGTGGATCGGCCTCTTGGCGCTCGGACTCGGCTTCGGCACGCCGGTTCCCGCCGCCGCAGGTCCGCCCGACGAGAACGAATACTACCGGTTGATCTCGATCGCGACGTCGCAGGCTCCCACCGATTCACGGTCGAAAACATGGAAGCCGGCACCCGCGGAGCTGGCTCTCGAGGTCAGCGGTCTGTCGGTTCTTGATGCTCACCGCATCGCGGTCGCCATCCGCAAGGGCGAGGTCTGGATCCTCGACGGGGCGTGCGAAGATCCCCCCAGCCAGGTCACGTATCGGCGTTTCGCCTCCGGGCTCCACGAGCCACTCGGGTTGCTCTGGCACGATAACGCCTTCTATACGGCGCAGCGCAGCGAGCTGACGCGACTGCGCGACACGGACGGCGACGGGGAGGCCGACGAATACGAGACCGTCGCAACGGGCTGGGGAGTAACGGGCCACTATCACGAGTACGCCTATGGTCCGAAACGAGATGGCCAAGGCAACTTGTGGCTGACGTTGAACATCGGCCTGGGGCTGAAAGCGGAGCATTTGCAGCGGGCTGTTCGCGAACCGACGCTGGGGGTCAGCCAGGGGAAGTGGCGCGGGTGGGCGCTGAAGATGACTCCGGCCGGCAAGTTGATCCCCGTGTGCGCGGGCATGCGGTCGCCGTGCGGGCTGGGCAGCAATCGGGCCGGCGATATGTTTTACACGGATCAGCAGGGAAACTGGGTGGCGACCAACTCGCTCCATCATCTGCGGGAGGGCGTGTTCTTCCATCACCCTGAGGCCCTGGCGTCGATGAATCTGCCGGGATCCCCGATTAAGGGCATTCGAAGCGTGCCCGACGAGCTGCCGTTGCCGGAAGCGCTCGAGCGCCTGCCCGCCATGCGCCCGCCCGCGGTCTGGTTCCCCTATAAGAAGGCGGGTCAGTCCGCCACCGACATTGTGCTGGACAGCAGTGGCGGACGATTCGGCCCCTTCGATGGCCAACTGTTCGTCGGCGAGTTTACTCTCGCCGCCATCCACCGCGTGTTTCTCGAACAGGTCGACGGGGAATACCAGGGGGCGTGTTTTCCGTTTCGCCAAGGACTGGCATCAGCGGTGCTGAGGTTGGCGCAGGCGCCGGACGGAAGTCTGTTGGCGGGGTTGAGCAACCGGGGCTGGAGCAGCCTCGGCACCGCCTCCTATGGCCTGCAGCGACTCGCATGGACCGGCAAGACTCCGTTCGAGATCCAGGAGATGCGCGCCCAATCCGACGGATTAGAGCTCGTCTTCACCGAACCGGTCGACCCGATCACCGCGGCGAATGTGCGATCCTACACGATGCACAGCTATACCTACGTGTTCCACGAGACCTACGGCAGCGACGAAATCCAGTCCCAACAGCTGACCATCTCGCGCGCCGAAGTCGCCGATGACGCGAGGCGCGTGCGACTATTCGTATCTGGCCTGCGCCCGTATTTCGTCCATGAGCTGCTGGCCGCCGGGGTACGCAACGAGCAGGGCGCCCCGCTGCTGCATGCCAGCGCGTACTATACGCTCAATCGGATTCCGCTCAAATATTGAGCGAAAGTGTGGCACTGGCTCTGCCAGTGTTCTCAGCTGGGAGAGGTTGTCCAGGTGCGGTTGGTGTGGCACTGGCTCTGCCAGTGTGCTCAGCTGGGAGAGGTTGTCCAGGTGCGGCTGGTGTGGCACTGGCTCTGCCAGTGTGCTCAGCTGGGAGAGGTTGTCCCTGTGCGAGGAGCACACTGGCGGAGCCAGCGCCACACCCACCGGCGCGAGACAATCTTCTCAGGGGCGAACTGGGATTGGTAGACTGGGAGTCCGCCCCACAGACCGATGGGTCACTCCAGACATGGCCGCAGGCCGGGGATGTCGAGAGCCTTGCCGAATTCCCTTCACGCGGACTTAACACAGATGAAGTCAATTTCATCCTGCAAGTAGTTCGCGCCGAGGAGTGTCTCGACGCCGATATAGATCAAGCCCTTGAGAACCGTAAATATGACGCGGATGCGGATGCCAATGTGCCGTTTTAGTCTGATCAGTCTTATATGTCTTGGAACAGCCGGCATGTGGTGTGAAGAGCCCGTTTTCGGCGAAGGAGAACGCTTCGTGTCCTTGAGTTTTACGCTCGACCAGTACGTGCAGGCACGGATTCGCGAATTCGACCAGATTCCACCCGCACGGCAGCAGCAGTTGCGGCAGCTGACGCGATATATCCAGACCCGCAAGGACGGAGGGCAACCCATTCGCCTGACATTCATCTGCACTCACAATTCCCGCCGGAGCCACATGTCCCAGTTGTGGGCCGCGGCCGCCGCGATCCACTATCGCGTGCCGAAGGTCGAGACATATTCGGGAGGCACCGAAGCCACGGCATTTAATCCGCGCGCGGTCGCGGCCATGCAGCGTGCCGGATTCTCGATTGATCCGGGTCCGGAACCTGTCAATCCACGCTACCAGGTCCATTGCGGCCCGGGCGCCGCGCCGCAGATCTGCTTCTCGAAACGCTTCGACGCCGAACCCAATCCCGATGCCGACTTCTGTGCCGTCATGACGTGTACGGACGCCGACGCGAACTGCCCGGTGGTTCCTGGCGCCGCCGAGCGTTTGGCGTTGCCCTTCGAGGATCCCAAAGCGTTCGATGGCACGCCGGAAGAAGCGCAGCGTTACGACGAACGTTGTGCGCAGATCGCCCGTGAGCTGCTGTTCGTGTTCGCCAACGTCCGCTGACGACGTCCGGCCTCGGCAAGACGGAAGTCTTACAACGCCGCTGGGCGTGGCGGCTGGCGACTTCCGCTACCGGCACGGCGGCTGGCGACTTTTCCTATGGTTCTTGGGTGAGGGAGGTTCCCCCCGCGCCGACCAGAAAGGCAACTTCCACCAGGACCCGCTCCACCGGACTCATAGCGGCACGCTCCTCGAGCACCTGCCTCGCGAGGGCGGGATCATCGGTGATGAGATTGTCGATCCCCCGTGAAATCAGTGCGGACATGGTGGCGACGTCGTTCACGGTCCAGGCATGGACGCGTTTCCCGTGGGCATGGGCTCGGCGAATGAACGGGCGCGTCGCCATACCATGACTCACGGCCAGGAAATCGGCCTGCGCCCGAGTGGGGTCGCCCGCCGCTACGGCGATCAACAACCCGGTCGTCCACTCCGGCCGCAGCTGTTGCATTTTGCGCACTGCGTCGGCATCCAGCGACATGACCGCGACATCCGCCGCCATGCCGCGTGACTCGACCAGCTCCACCACACGTTGTTCGAGTTGCTGATTGTGGCCGTAGTACTTCAGCTCGATGTTAACGCGGGTTTTGCCGCGGCAGTAGTCCAGCACTTCCGCCAACGTCGGTACGTGCTCGCCGCGGAACTCGGGACCGCTCAGCACTCCGATATCGACCGAGCGCAGATCCGATTCAGTCATCTCCCAGATGCGGCTGGGCACGCGTGCCATGCGGAGCAGGTCGCTGTCATGCGCCACGACGACGACGCCATCCTGGGTTTCCTGCACATCCACCTCGACCCAGTCCGTGCCGTCCCGGATCGCCTGCCGAATAGCCGCCAGCGAATTCTCGGGCGCATGCGCTGCGCCACCGCGGTGGGCAGTGATCTCGACGTGATCCTCCAACGGGATCTGGTGCAGCGCGGTCGCTCCCAGCAAAGTTGCCAGCAACACGGCTAAGGACACGGCGCTGGCAATCCGACCGATCGACATGCGGATGGCGGCCAGGGGCCGTTGATCGGTCGCATCGGGCAGTCGGAAGGCGCTGGCATCGGCACGCGACTCGTAAATCCCGGCCAGCATCGTGCCGAACACCATGTTGGCGAAGACGGAACCAGCCGTATTGGCCACAAATCCAAGCAGCAGATTGGCGCCGACGACCGCTGCGAGCAACCAGACGGACGTCGCGCCGCTCGGCACGGTCAAGCGGGCAATACCCACGACCGCCACGGACAGGACGGTCGACGCACCCAGGGTGACGGCGAGCCACCCTGCAATCCACCCGCCGATGCTCAGCCTCGCGCCTTCCGTCCGCTCGCGGCTGATCCGCAGTGCCTCCCGGGGCGACACGCCTTCGAACAAAACGAGGGGCAGCGCGAGGCTCCAGCTCACGACCAGCCATAGCCATACCGCCGCCAGAGCCACCACCAGCACTCCGCCGATCGCCACCGCCATCCAGAATGCCACTGGGCGGTCGTCGAGATAGTAGTTGATATCGTGCTCCGTCAGCAGCAGCGAGTAAGCCGTGCCCGCGGCCACCGCGAACGGTCCCGCCGCCATCAACAGCCACCCCACCATCCGGCAGGTCAGTCCCAGCACCGACAGGGCGCGGCGAGCAACAAAGCGCAATGCCGGTACGACAGGCAGCGTCCGTTGATGGTGGCAACTCAGGACCACCGCCATGATGCAAGACTGCTCCCAGGCAAATACCGCCCACCATGCTCCCAAGACGACGACCACAGCCGTCCAACCCACGGGATGGGTCAGAAATCGCACCATCTCGACGTCCGCTAACAACGCCCGGCCCGATCCCGTGATAAACAAGCGGAGTACCACCCCCAAGGCCGGCGTCAAGACAACGTAGGCCACCGACTTGAACAACAAATCCGTGAACAACAGCGATCGCCAGCACGACCGCAGCCACCGGCTCATGAGCGGCAGAAGTGCGAGCGGCGTCATGCCAGGATTTCTTTCACGACCCGTGCGGCGCGACCGGCGGTCAACTGCTGCTGCTGACCGTTGTGATGGAACAGCAGTTCATTCCAGTTCAGACCGAATAGCTGTAAGAGAGTCGCTTGATAGTCGTTCGGTGTCACGACATTCTCGACAGCCCGGTGCCCAAACTCGTCGGTTGCACCGTACACCATGCCGGGCCGGATGCCGCCACCGGCGAGCCAGATGCTGAAGCCCTGACCGTTGTGGTCGCGACCGTGCTTTTCAGGCGAGCCTTGATTCTGGGTCACCGGGAGCCGGCCAATCTCGCCACCCCAGTGGACAATCACTTCGTCGAGCATACCGCGCTGCTTCAGGTCCTTGACCAACGCCGCGGCGGGTCGATCCGTACGGCGGCAGATCGCAGGCAATGCGGTACCCAGGTTACTGTGGTTGTCCCACGGCTGGCCGGCGAGGAACAGCTGCACGAACCGTACTCCCCGTTCGACCAGTCGGCGAGCGATCAGGCATCGCGTCCCGTACTCGCGCGTGGCATCATCATTCAATCCATACAACTCGTGCGTCGCGCGGGTTTCCTGGCTGATATCCAGTGCCTCGCGAGCGGCCGTCTGCATGCGCGCCGCGAGCTCATAGCTGGCAATACGCGCCTCCAGATCGTTGTCCCCGGGGAAACGAGCCGCATGCCGTCGGTTCAGCGTCTGGAGCAACTCCAGATTCTGTCGCTGCGGCTCCCCGCGCAAATGCGCCGGCGCGTCCAGGTTCAAAATGCGCGGCTCGCGCGGGCGCAGAACGGTGCCTTGAAAGAGCGCGGGCATGAAACCGCTGGACCAGTTGTTCACTCCGTCCACCGGATGACCACCCGGATCGGTCAACACCAGGTATGCGGGCAGCTCATGCGTCTCGGAACCTAATCCATACAAGAGCCAAGAGGCGACATGGGGGCGTCCCAGCACACCAGGAATGCCACCATGAAAATAGCGAATTGACACCTCATGCCCGTTCGCCCCGGTGTGCATTCCCCGCAGCAGACAAATGTCATCGACAATGCTCGCCGTTTCCGGCAGCAGTTCCGACAATTCGGTACCGCACTGTCCGTGGGGCGAGAACTTCCAGCGCGTGCCCAGGAGCTTCTTACTCGCCTCGTTCACGAAGCTGTACGCGATATCGCCGGCGTAGTCCGTTCCATCGTACTTCGTCAGCTCGGGCTTCGGGTCCGTCAGGTCCATGTGCGACGGGCCGCCGTGCTGAAACAGCGAGATCATCGCTTTCGCGCGCGGTGTAAAATGCGGTAGGCGTTTGGCGAGGTCTGTCGCCGGCGGCTGCGCGGCGACGTCGCGCGGGCTCGCGCGCAATTCCTCCTGACGCAACAGCCATGTCAAGGCGAGCGCCCCGATCCCCAAGGCCTGATGTCCCAGAAACTCGCGGCGGGTGAAGGTGGTCATATAGCTCGTTCATCCTGCGTTTGAAGGCCGGCGCATCCCGCGGCTTCCGAAGTCCTGCGGGCGGCCGCCGGTGCGCTGACCGGACGGCTATTCGATGTACAAGAACTCATTCGACGCCAGCAGCGACTGGCACAGGTTCGTGAGGGCCTGCTGAGCGGGTGACCGTCCTGCGGGGATAGCCCCCGCTACCTTGGGCAGCGTTTCGATCTGGTGGCGGAGGAAGTTTTCCGCCAAGTTCAGTTCGTCGTCCGAAGGATCTCGGCAATACGCGAGCTGCCAGGCGCGGATCGCAGCGTGCGCAGCAGCGTCCCTTGCCGAGGCAGATGGACTCGCCGTGGCAGACGCATTCGCCTTCGCCTCGGCCTCGCGCGCCGCTCGATCCGCCAGACGAGCGGCCTGGTCGAGGATGAACTCGCCGTTCAGCAGCATCAACGACTGGGTTGCCACGGTCGACCGCGGCCGGCATTCGCAATTGGTCTCCATAACCGGAGCGTCGAACGTCTGGAGCATGCCGACGGGGCGGCTGCGGCGCACTTGGACATACAGCGTGCGGCGCGTTTGCGAACCATCGACGATGACTTGTCCCGTATCGTCGTCTTTGATCTTCACCGGCGGTCCTCCCAATCGCGACTCGAGCTGTCCTGCGACAGCCAGCATGCGGTCGCGTACGGTCTCCGCCTCAAGACGCACCAGCGCCGATCGGAATGGAGAGCGAGGAGACCAGCGAGCTTGCCACGCCGCCGAACTCAGAATGACCCGGTGGAGCTGTTTGAGACTCCAGCCGCGAATGCGAAACTCGTCCGCCAGGAAGTCCAGCAGCTCGGGATGCGAGGGAGCGGCGCCCAGCCGCCCGAAGTCGCCCGGAGTGGCGACCAACCCAGTCCCAAAGTGGTGCATCCACACCCGGTTCACGATCACGCGGGCGAGCAGCGGGTTGTTGCCGCCGACCAGCCAGCGCGCGAACGCCAGCCGCCGACCGGTCGTGGGCAACTGCGGGTCATCGGTCGGAAACGTAATCGGAGCACCCGGCGGGGCGGCGACGGTCAGCCCGCCTGGCTCGATCACTTGCCGCGGCTGCTGGTAATCGCCGCGATGGAACAGCCTGGTCTGGGGCACATGGTTCGCCGGCTCGATCAGCGCGTGCAGGAATTCCTCGGCAGGCCGCTGAGCGCGCGTCTGCGCAATCCGCTCATCGTATTTCTTCAGTTCCTCCGCCGCCTTGGGCAGGTACTGGTACAGCACGCCCGGCGAGATGTTAACGCTAGGGTGCTGTTTCAGCAGCTGCTTTTGTTCATCCGAACGCTGCTCGCCGGCGGTCTGGTAGGCCGCGCGCAGTCGCGACCGGAGCGGCTCTTCGTACCGCGCCAACTCCATCTCCAACGCCTGGAGCATGAATTCGTCTTGCTTCCTGGCCCGCTCATCGGCAATTACCTTGGCCTGCGCTTCGACTTCGCTCGCCCGTTGTCGGTCCGCGGCCGTGTAGAGCGACACCAGCCGCGCCGGCGGACTTTTCCACGACTGCCAGTCCAGCGCCGGCTCGAACACCGCTCGCAGCGCGTAATAATCCGTCTGGGGAATCGGATCGTACCGATGGTCGTGGCACTGGGCGCACTGCAAGCTCATTCCTAACAGCCCTGTACCGATGATCTTGAGCGTATCGGCGACGGTCTGGTTACGTGCCTCGGGCGTGTCCGCACCGCTGCCGGTTCCATCGGCCGCCATTCGCAAGAAGCCCGTCGCGGTTAACAGATCGATCTGCCGCTCCGTCAAGTCGCCGCCGGCGAACTGAGCCAGCTCGTCGCCCGCCAGTTGCTCGGCGAGAAACTGATCGAACGGCCGGTCTTCGTTCAGCGCGCGAATAACCCAGTCTCGATACTTCCATGCCCAAGACCGTTCTGCATCGGCCGTGGTGTAACCTTCCGAGTCGGCGTAGCCCGCCACGTCCAGCCAGTGCCGCGCCCACCGTTCGCCGTAGTGAGGCGACGCGAGCAGTTCCGATAACATCCGGTCGAACCAGTCGTCGCCCGAATCCTCACACCAGCGCCGCACGTCCTCGATCGGAGGCGGCAATCCGATCAAGTCGAAGTACGCTCGCACAACCAGCGTTCGCCGATCCGCGCGCGAAGAGCCGTCCTGGTTGTCCGGGGCGGCTAAGTTGTCGTCACGCGGCTGCCGATTGGTCGGCGCCCAGTCGACGGCGGCATCCACGGCGGACTGCCAGTCGTTCCGCCCTTGGGGCGAGGTTGGCAACGGGGGTCGGCAAATCGGTTGAAAGGACCAGAACGCGCGTTCCTCCTCGGTGATACCGACTCCCGGTCCGATCGATTCCGGTTCCGGGCGCACGGTCGGCGCCCCCGCCGCGATCCAGCGCTCGATCGTTTGCAGCTCGGTAGGCGACACTTTCTTCTCGCCGGGCGGCATTTCGCCCGCGCGGATCCGGTCCAGCAGATAACTCTGAGCGGGTTTGCCCGGCACGAGCGCGGCGCCGCTGTCGCCCCCCCGGATCATCAATCGGACTTGCCGCAGGTCCAGTCCGCCTTTGAGTTCCGATTGAGCGCCGTGACAATCAAAACAGTGCGTTCGGAAAATGGGCCAGATGTCCCGCTCAAATCGCACCGCACCCGGCTGATCGGCAGGTGCATCCTGGCTCAGCACCACGACCAGGGCCGCCAGTGCCGGTAACATCCGTTGCGCAATTGTCGACATGGGAGGCATGGAGGACCGCGGAGGGCAGGGTGGGATCGAGGCGGGCTGATAGATAATGCCTGAATGATAACAAGCGCCAGCCTCGTAGCGGAAGTCGCCAGACTTCCGGGCGACACGCACCTCGTAGCGGAAGTCGCAAGACGCCGCGACAGCGGCGTCGCCAGACTTCCGGGCAGCACGCACCTCGTAGCGGAAGTCGCGCTCTCGCGCCGAAGCTCCTCCCGGACCGGTTCTCTCCCTCCCCCCAGGAACTGGTACTGTCCCGCTAGATGGGACAGTGCCCAGGAACTTGCCGCGTGAACGGCCGGCGCTACTGGAAAGGACCACCGGCTAGGTCCTGTGGGGGAGGGCGGGGAGGGGGACGTGCGGCAGGGTGTTGGCGCTGTAACCACAGCACTGCACCACGTCGCGAAGGAGTCACCACATCTCGCCGACCGGGCGG
>JBFWYF010000177.1:0-10336 GCA_050186685.1 Pirellulaceae bacterium | reverse complement strand
GCGAGACTCCACACTGGCTGGCCGCCGGGCGGAATCTCGCGGCGTAAGTGCCTTCGTGTCGGCGGCCTGCCAGTGGCACCCATTCGTCGATGCTGGCGCGAAACTTGTCAACCGGAAACAGCACTAGTGCCGCTTTCAGTTCGTGACTTTCGCGGAAACTGCTGGAGGTGCCGGCTGCATTGGCGGAAGTCGCTCGCCGTAGCCCCTTTCGCCGGCAAGGGGCACCTCGTCTGCGGCTACGGGTTAAATCACTCTCCCCCGCGCCCGCTCGCCTCGGCGCGAGACACTCCTCGCCACGGCGAATTTCGCGCGGGTGAACTCGAAAGGACAGCCGGAATCGCGCGATCAGCCCTGCCCCTCGGACGTAGCCGAAGGAACGACCCACACCTTCAGCTCCGCTTCGATTTCCTGATGCAGATGCACTTTGACCGTGTACAGTCCCAGTTCCTTCAGCGGACCGGCCAAACGCACCTGGTCGGCCGTAATCGTGAAACCGGCTTGCTTTAATGCCGCCGCGATGTCGTGCGGTCCGACGCTGCCGTAGAGATGCCCTTCATCGTTCGCGTTGGCTTCGATCGTAATGCTCTGCTTCGCAATGTTGTCGGCCAGACCGCGCAGACTTGCCAAACGCGCCTTCTCGATCTCCATCAGCTTGGCGCGGTGCTTTTCGACCATCCGCTTGTGATGAGCCGAGGCCAACGTCGCCAGCCCTTGCGGCAGCAGATAATTGTTGGCGTAGCCAGCCTTCACTTCCACGACGTCCCCCTGTTTGCCCAGGTGGTCGACCGACTGGATCAACAGCAGCTGAACGCCACCGTGCGGTCCCTTGGGAAGCCGCTTGAAATGGGAAACACCTTTGCGCTTGGAAGCTGGACTGGCCATGATACGTCTCGAAAGTTTCGGAATGTCAATGGTTGGTTGCGTTTCCATCCGGCATCCGCCCCCATCGGCCTGCGGTACACGACCTCCAGCGGCAATGGCGGAACTACCGGAACTCGTCTGCGACCCACACGGGATCAGGCCACCCGCGGGGCGTGCGGGTGTCTCGATCGTCGATCGCCTGCCGTTAAAACGGAATATCATCTCCTGGCTGACTGGCGCTGGCTCCTACGGGAGAACCGTTCGTCGCCGCCCCGTCGTTGCGGGAACTCGCACCTCGTCCGCCGCCCTCTGTCCCCTCCGTTGCTCCACCGCTGCCGCGCCCGCCCGCACCGGACGGGCTACGGGCGCCGAGCAACTGGAGCGTTTCGCCGACGACGCGCAGCTTGGATCGCTTCTGCCCGTCCTTTTCCCACGTGTCGTATTTCAATCGTCCTTCAATCAGCGCCTGCGAACCCTTACTCAAATACTCGCTCGCAATCTCGGCCGTGCGTCCC
This sequence comes from Pirellulaceae bacterium, assembly GCA_050186685.1. GTDB lineage: Bacteria > Planctomycetota > Planctomycetia > Pirellulales > Pirellulaceae > CAZFLF01. The sequence continues at coordinate 8,960 of JBFWYF010000177.1, read as the reverse complement.
CACAGCGTAATGTCGACGAAGACGGTCTCCTCAACCAACTCGCCGGACTGCCCCTTACGGCGCTCGTTTACGGCCAAGCCGATCTCGGTGACCGCCAAGCCGCTCTGCGTGTACTTCAGTTCGACGTCCCGCGTCAAATTCCCCAGCAGAATCACCCGATTGAAGTTTGCCATCGCTACCCCTCCTCTTTCGTGTGGGTGAACAAACGTTTCCTATAGCAAACTATCACACCGGGATTCGACCGGCAAGTCTCTCCATGCGAAGCCCCGACGGCCCGCAGGCCCACGCACTTCGCTGGAGTCGTGTCGCCCGCTTTACTTCACGGCCTCAACCGGCTCGCCCGGCTCGCCCGGCTCGCCCGGCTCCTCAGCAGGTTCGAGCTGAATACCGCTGGCATGCGCCACGAGCACATTGACCAGGCGAGGTTCGACGGCCAACGTCAGGTTTCGCAGAATGTTGTCATTCAACTGGCACTGTCGATTGAACTCCGCAAGCCGATTTGTATCCAAGCGGAAATAGGTGAGCCAATAGGTACCCTTGCGATGCCCCTTGATGGGATACGCCAGTTTCTGCTCGTTCCACAAGCGGTTGGCCAGCACCTCGCCACCGCATTTCTCGATCATGGCGGGAATGGTCCCCGACACACCGGACGCATCCCGGGCATAGCGGTTGGAGTCCAGGATAAAAAGCGTTTCGTAAACACAAGTCGCCAAGGCATGACCTCCCAAATGCGAACGCCTAGTAGTTTTGTTGTGGTCCTCCGGACCGCCGAGGAAACAACAACCGCATGCCTGAAAACGCGGCGGTTACTTCCCCGGCGATCCTAGGCCGGACCGGCATTGAACCGGTTCATACAATTTTCGATCCCGTCCCGCACCCAGACCTCAACGGCGTCGGCAGCCTGACGCACCATTTGCTGCACCAACTCCGCCTCGTCCGCAGTAAATCGTCCCAATACGAAGCCAGCCGGATCCCATTGGTCCGGCACGGGCCCGATGCCGATCCTCAGCCGCGGCACGTCATCCGCACCCAGCCGGCGAATGATGTCGGCAAGTCCCTTCTGGCCGCCTGCCGATCCCTTCGTCCGGACCCGTAACTTGCCCAGCGGCAAATTGAAGTCGTCGCAGCAGATCAGCAGATCCGCGTGAGCCAGCTTATAAAAGTCCCGTACCTCCAACACGCTCAACCCGCTGTGATTCATGTACGTCAGCGGGCTCAACAGGCAGCACACCTCGCCATTGATCCGGGCCTCGACCAGCTCGCCGTGAAACTTTTCGCGCGGTGCCGACCCGACCAGACGGCCTGCCAGCTCCCCGAGTACTCGGAAACCAATGTTGTGACGCGTCTCCGCGTACTTCGCACCCGGGTTGCCGAGCCCCACAATCACTTTCATGGCGTCGCCGACAACCTTTCCGTGCATTTCCTCATCGGCTGCCGACAAGCCTAGTCGCCCCCTTCCTCCTCTTCGTCCTTCGCCTTGCGGCCAATCAACTCCGGCTCACTAACCTCCGCCGGCACGCCCTCGGCCTCCGCCTGGTCCGACGGAGCACTGCAGACGGCGACAATTTGATCCGGCGACGTCAACAGGCTGGCACCCGCAGGCAGTTCCAACTGGCTGGCGAGGAAATGATCGCCTACGTTCAGCTGGCTGATGCGTGCCTCGAGTTTATCCGGAATCTTGCCGGCGGGGCAGGTGATCCGTACTTCGTGCAGCACGTGCTGGACCACGCCGCCGTCTTTGGCGCCGGCCGCTGTCCCGCGCAGCTCCACCGTAATCGTCACTTCGACTGCTTCCTCGGCCGACACGCGGGTCAGATCGATGTGCAGCACATCCATTCCGAACGGGTCCCATTGGACCGCTCGAATCAGGGCGCTCTCTTTGACGGCACCCTGCAGTTCCACGAGGTGGGCGCCATGGCGCAGGGCCGCCTGCAATTCGGCCCTCGGCACCGACAAGTGCACATTGGCCTCACCGTGCCCGTACAATTCCGCCGGGACTAACCCGCTCCGACGCAATCGCCGGGTCTCGTGCTTACCCAGCGACGAACGCTCCGTGGTATTGAGTACTTCGGCCATGCCGCAACCTTTCGCAGATCAACCATCCGGGATGGTGGGGAAACTCGCTATTTTGTCGAAATCAGGTTCGACTTCAAGCCCAAATGCCGAGCCGTCGCCGGCAAGTCCTGAGCAAGCATCCTTCCTACGACCTCTCGGCGATTGGTTCTTCCGCGGTCTTCCGCGGTCTTCCGCGGTTTCTGCGGTTTCTGCGGTCTTCCGCCGTTCCACTGCCTGCGGTTCCACTGCGGTTCGTTTGCTTCGGCGAAGGCTGCGGAGAGCCGAATCGTCCGTTATTCCTTCCCTCCACACGGGCGAACCGTTATACTCCTGTTCATCCCATAACAAAGTGGGTTGGACCGCGCATTTCACCTTATGGCCGACTTTCGAGCGGCGTCTGCTGTCTCATGACCCAACCGGAAAAGAATCGACACTGGAAGTCACTGGCTGCACTGCTGGGGGCTGCCTCACCCGAAGAACCCATTCCTGCCGCAGCCGGCCCTGAGGCGGGGAGCTCGGCCACCAATATCCCGGAAGCGTGCCCGGGCGGCGAGACGGCCGGCGCCCCAGGGAATCGGACCGAAGGCGAAGTCCACGGAACGCAGGGGACGCTCGAGGTGTCGCTGGCGGCGACCGGGGAAGGCATGACGCCGGCCAGCACGGCCAGCCCTTCACCTGGTCCGGCGTCTGTTGCGCCCGCGCCGGAGCGTCCCGCGGCCAAGCCGGTCAAGCCTCTGCCACCGCGACCCAAGGCCGATTGGCGATCGCTCGCCGGGATGTTGGGCTTGCCGCTCCCACCCGAACCGGAGCCAGCTCCGGCCGAACCCGCCGCGAGCGAACTCCGGCCCCCTTTACCGGCAGCGGATTCCTTGGCGGAGCATCCCGCGGAGGCGACACCCAGTCCCCGAGCACTCCCGGAGCGTGAGACCTGGGCGACTGCCGCTGGCGAACGCGCCGAGACCGCTCCCCGTCGCGCAGACGACGAGCCGCGTACGTCGTCGCTGGATGACCTGTTCCGTCCGATATCCCCGCGGCGCGGCGAATCGGCGAGTACTCCGTGGGGATTCTCGGACGCCGTCGACGAACCGATCGATCCCTTGGAGATGCCGCCCAGCGCGTTTGTTGATGAAGTGGTGGATGCCGAGGAGCTTGACATCGTCGACGTCTCCGAGGTGGAGATCGTGAACGACGAAGGCGAAGTCATTCGTGGCGCGGCGTCGGATGAAGCGCTCGAGGAGCGTCGGCGGCGGCGGCGGCGGCGGCGACGCCGCGGAGGTCGCCGAGGCGAAGGCGAAGGATCAGCCGAGAGCACCGAACGCGACGAAACGGAACGCAAACGCGAGGGAACAGAACGCCCGACCGCTCAAAGTGAACGGGATGCCGGCCCGGCACGTCCCCCGCGACGACGCGAGGAGCTGGTGGACGAGGAGCCAGAACTTTCGCCCGAGCGGGAAGACGACGAAGTATCTCTGGACGAACGTGTAGAGCGCCGTGCCGGAGAAGACGAGGCCGGCGAGGAAGGTCCGGCCGAAGATCGTGACGACGGGCGCCGCCGGCGCCGGCGTCGTCGACGCGGCCGGCGAGGAGAACGTCCTGTCGAAGGCGAGTCGCGGCGGGAAGGCGAGTCGCGCCGTGAAGCCGAGTCGCGCCGTGAAGCCGAGCCGCGCCGTGAAGCCGAGCCGCGCCGTGAAGCCGCGTCATCAGCCGAGGACAGCTCCGCGGACGTAGGAGACGACGAGGATGTATTGGCGGCTGCCTTAGCCGATGGCGACGACGAGTTGGAAGGGGAAGGCAAGGACGACGAGCTGCACTTGAGCCACAAGAAAATCCCGTCGTGGCAGGAGGCGATCGACGTCGTCATCACCAACAACTTGGCCGAGCGGGCGAAACACCCTTCCAGCGGCTCTCGCGGCCGCGGCCGCCGCGACCGGTAGACGGGAAGGGCCGGGGGGGTTAGCGCGGCTGCCAGGCGGGCGCGTCAGCGGGCCGGCGCAGCGACGGGCGGAAGGCGGCGCGGAATCTCCAGCGCTGGCGATCGACCGGAAGGTGTTAGATAGGTCGCCGGTGTCGCCCAGCTTTCCGCGCGATGCAGGACTTCGGCGGGGGCCGAGGGGACCGGTGGCAGGCGCCCCATATCGACCTCTGGCACCGGGGCCTGGATCGGCGAGCCCGGCTGGGGCGACGGCCGAGGCTGGTCGTCCTCGACGGACACGGCAGGTGGCTGCCGCATCTGTTGCTGCAGCGCTCGCGTCAATTGCTCGCATTGCTCAAGCTGCCGTTCCAGCTGTTGGATCTGCTGTTCGTAGCGGCGACGTAGAACCTCACAGTCTTCATCCGCGCCGCGCGGCGTCACGTCCTCCGTGCTCGGCGGCGTAGGAGCGGCGCGCCCGGTTGGCGCAGCTGGTGCGGCTGCGACGGCCGGCCCCATGCGGACTGCCTCGAAACCGGTGGAAATCCACGGTGCTTCGGCGGCGTGAATTCGCATGCGGGCTGACTCGCGCGTGCGACTCAATGCTGGCAATTCGACGTAAGGCAAACGGAGGCGCCACTCCGGAAAGACGATGGCACCGCCGCTAATTCCCCACGAGCGCGAAGCACCTTGAAACGAGCCCGTCTGGGGAGGCGCCTGAAAGAACCCGGTCTCGCGCGTCACGTATTCTGCCGGCGGCTGCTCTTCTTCCGGCGGCCCTTCACGCGGAGTCGTCGGCTCACAGGGACGGATGGGGACATCGCAGGGCGGGGCCGAACGGTCGCACCGACAATGACTCGACTCCTGGCCGCATCGTCCGCACACACGCCAGGACGCACGTTGAAAAGCAGACATGATGGACGTTGCTGTCTCGTGCTGCTGCGCAAGGGCAACTACGGGCAACCAGCCAAGGATACAAAGTAGGGTCAATCGCATGTGCAACGACTCCCGCTGCAAGCGCACAGCGCTTTGGCTGGCTGGACCTGGGCGGCCGCTCCGTATCCCTCAGCGGCACACCCGATCGCATTCGCATAACATGCATCGACCATACTCACGGAGGGCTACAATTTTCCGTTCGCCTACTCTTTCGGCAGACTGGCGAGAATTTGCCGGCCTTTGGAGACCGTGGCGTTCGTTGGCCAATTGAGCAACAGATACCCGATCGGGAAAGAGCTATCGAGGAGGTGATCACTTGTTGTTCGCAGGTGCCGACTTGGTACCGAAGGCGCCTTGAGCGCGGAGCTCTTCCAGCAGGACGGTCTGCAGCTCCACAGCCCGCTGAATCGTCTGCAGTCGCAGATTGAGCGCCTCGACGCGATCATCCAGTTCATCCAGGCGGTCTTTCGAAGAGGCGCAGGTGGGCTGGTACTCGCGCGATCGCGGTTCCTCAAGGGAGACGCCCCGGACGGATACGCCCATCATCATCGGCATAACCGGCATCACCATCATGGTCGGGGCGGCTCGCATCACCGGATAGCTTTCCACAATCGGTCCCGATGGCACTTCGGCGTAGCGGGGGACAGCTCGCAAAGGTTCGGGTTGCCGCCGCTCGCAACAACAGCGGTGGCTGCGGCAGCAGCACTGCCGGCAAACGGCGTACTCCCCACAGCTACTGGGTCTGGCCCGCTCCGAACCACAATCGGCCGCGGACGTAGGGGAGACGTATCCCAGCACCAGAATCGTACCAGTCAGGACATACCGTGACAGATGGCGCATGACGGAGCTCCCTTTCGCCGTGGCGGCGAGATGCCAGTAAGGTTCGGAACATGCAGGAGCGCGAGATGCTGCGCAGCGGGAATTTGCTTGACATCCACACGGTCGTCCTGCCGCATGCCTCGCCGCGCAGCAAGGCGGCCGTCCGGAACCGGCTCTTAGCTATGTCGGGCGAACCATGGGCGAAGCTATGTCGGAATTCTGCGCCTCGTCAGGACTGTTACACGCGACAGAATAGCCCGGACGATCCTTCAGCGATTACGCAGCATTCTCTCCTGTACGTGTACAGCCTGTCGGTCTCATCGAGCCCCCGCGTCATCCCTGCTCTGGTTGCGGAAATTCAGCCAACTCGAAAGGCCGAATCGCCGAGGAAAGAGGGGCCGGTCCCAAACCGGACCTGATTGGGCCGATGTGAGGGATAGTTACGAAGCATCTGCAGCACCGTCTGAAACAACTCGTCATAGCTCCCGCCAAAGTTGCCATTGTTCCAGGCACGCTTCAGAGCGGCGGTAAACACTCCGTGGTTGCGGCCATCCAGTGCCGTCTGGTCGTCCTGGCATGCCGCAAGCAGCAGTCCACTCGCTCGCACTTCACCATCCGAGCCGGCCCGCACTTCGTCTGGAACCGGTGACCGTTCCGTCCCCATGGCGGACAAATACAGGGCCAGTTCGTCGGGCATCGAGCGGATCGGACTTGGCTGTCCACCCGGAAGATTGAAGCGGGCCCCGAAATTCTGATCGTCCGGCGAAAGAACTCCGCGGTCGCGGGCCGTCGCATTCTGCAACTGTTGCGCATAATTTCCCAGCTGCACTGCGCTGGGGCCACCCAGGTCGTCGGTGATATTCAGCGGCTGGACGCGCGACGCCACTCCCGCAGGACTACGGGATCCAGAAATGTCGCGTGCGATGCTCTCCAGATTCCGCGTCTCCGCCGCGTGATCCTTGGCACGCTCCAGTTCGGATTGGGCCTGAAATGCCCTGTGGGTCGTCCCCGAATGGCACATGTCAGCAACAATCAGCAGCCGGACGCCCGGCGCAAACCGCTGCCACATCCGATACCGCTGGTCGTCGGTCCACTGACCGTCCCACAAGCACCACGTCTCATCACGCCCGTCGAGTTCGTCGCTGCCACGATCCGTTCGGAACGCCCCGTGGCTGGAGCAAGAGATCATGAACAGGTCGCCCGGTCGAAGGTCGTTTGCGGCCCATGCCACATAACGCTCGACTTCCGCGATCGTCGCTAACTCGTTCTTGAGTAACTTGACATCATAAAAGCTCCGTTGCCGCGCCAACTCGGCCATGAACTCCATGTCGGGCACGCATCCACTCAAGGCCCCATCCCAGCCGCCATAAGCCCCGCGATCGACTTGATTCAATCCAATACACAATGCCAGGCCCTGACGGCGCGACGTTTGGGCGGGGAGCTGCCTGGAGACTGAAGCGACGGTAGTCCCCGCTACAGCCGCCGCGGCAGCGGTCTTCAGAAACCGACGACGGGACTCGCGACGTGTCGGCGGCACATGAGACGGCTGCATATCGTTCCCCCATCACCATCTGACCAGATCGTCGTCTCACCCTTCTTCCGCCGCAGACCAGGCCAGCAAGTCGTATGTCGGAGCTAGAAACTCAAGCACGGTCTCAAGGATGGGCTTCCCATGGATTCGAGCCAAATTCCGAGCCCGCGGGTGTTCCCGCGCCCGAGGGCGTTAGCCCCGGCGATATGGACTCCGCAGGTTGAGGTTCGCCTCCCACGCGCCGGACCAAGTCGGCCGTTCTGGCGAGCAATTCGTTGGCGAGGCGCTGCTGTTCGGCATATTTCTCGCACCAATCGGATCGCCCCCGGGCCTCACGGTCCGCCGATTCGCCTCGGTCTGCCGGCTCCTCGCGTCCCACCAGCGCTCCGACAATCGGAGCGAACTGCGTGATACCCGTCGTCAGCACGGACGCGCCAGCGGGCGTGATGCCCCCACCCCAGTGCAGTCGCTCCACATCGCGAAACAGACCACTTCGGTGCACATACCGCCCTCGCCACTGCGCAGAAGCGGTGCTGCACGTCACACTCATGGCCGCTAACAATAATAAAGACGTCAGCCCCAATCGTCGACAAGTGTCCATCATGATGTATTACTCGCAAAGTATATTCCTGCGTATGAATGCGCAGAACGAGAATGCCCGGTATTTTCTAAACCCCTACCGAGCCCCGTCCCCAGGGCGAGGGCGACGCGGTTTTAGGACAGAACCTAAATCTGCCGAAAGGATATCTCCCGGTCACACACGATTCAAGCATCAAGCATCTAACTCTGCGTGTTCTTTTGGTATATACAACCGTGTGCGATCCCCGCCCAGTGACACCCTGCCAACAGTATGTCACGTAATAGGGTCAACTCTCCGGTTTCCCTGCGGGGCCCCGCCTCACCTGGCCCGTTCTCGCCTCTCGACAGATTGGGTTATGACGGGGATGCACAGTGTAGGCCCTGTGCATGGGAAGGCCAGCGTTCGCTGCGCGGCGTAATTTGAACCGCCCTCGGTGCGCAACTAGCCTGAAGAGGCAAGGGCATCGATTCGACGCACAGGCAACCAGGCACCACCATGGCCAGACGATCGTCCGGAAGGACACGAGCGGATCGCGCGCTGGAAAAGTCTCAACACTCTGCGTGGAACCTGACCGACGAGACTGTCGAAACCGCGCTGCTGACCGGAGAACACCCCGGCGAACTCGATACCCTGTTCGGTGAAGCCGCCCACGCGGAACTCGCGAACCTCGCCCGGCAAGCTGCCGCTCAGCGCCGCCGCGGTGGCCCCAAAGTGCTGATCCTCCCCGATCTATTCGGATCCCGACTGGGACGACGAATCGCACCAGCCGACGACGAGCCCCTCGGCCCCGCCTACCACGATATCACCTGGCTTGATCCGGACGGCTTTGCCCAAGGCGCTTTGCACGAACTGGCGCTCAGCCACCGACAGTCCGCTCCCGTCGAGCCGCTCGGCGTCTTTCTGCCGGCCTACCTGAAGCTAAAACTCAGCCTCACCATCGCCGGCTACGATCCGGAATTCTTCCCGTACGACTGGCGGCTCGATATTCGCACGCTGGGCCACCAACTGCAGCGCTATCTCGAAAAGTTGCGTCCTGTCACCGGCGGCAATGTCTCGCTGGTCGCACATGGCATGGGAGGACTCGTCGCTCGCGCAGCCCTTCATAGTACCGCCGGACCACGAATCCAAAG